>CAIXAQ010000833.1 GCA_903917425.1 uncultured Bacteroidales bacterium | reverse complement strand
GCATTCAGGGTGCCCCCCGCGCTGAGTGTGATTTTATCGTAATCACCGCGCGGAATGTTATCGGAACCTTCGAACATAAGGTGTTCAAAGAAATGAGCGAATCCGGTACGCCCGGCAACTTCATTTTTTGACCCTACGTGATAAAGGATCGAAACAGCCACAATCGGCGTTGTATTGTCCTGGTGCAGGATCACATGCAAGCCGTTCGGCAGATCATATTCAGTGAACTTGATGCTGCCTTGTTGCGCCATAACGCCCACAAAAGGGAAGATGGCAAGCAACAGAATTAGGAATCTGATTTTCATAGAATTTTTGTTAGGTTTATTTGAATGGAGATATGAGATATGAGTTATGAGATATGAGTTATTTTGGATTGCGGATTGCGGATTGCGGATTTACGATTTTGGATTTACGATTTACGAATAACGATTAACTATTTTCCATTTTCGAATAACGAATAATCATTTACTATTATCGATTAACCATTGTCCATTGTCCATTGTCAATTATCAATTATTTACTTTTCTTATTGGAAAGCAGCCACTTATATAATTCCTCGTCATTGTAAGCGTTTATCCACGAATCGTGACCGACACCGGGATAAACTGTCATTTTTGCTGAACCGCCGTTAGTATTCACAGTTTCTACCATTTCGACTGAACGTTTTACCGGAACAACGGGATCAACTTCGCCATGAAATGCCCAGACGGGGACGTTTTTCAGTTCATCGGCAAAAATCGCGTCGCCACCACCACAAACCGGTGCTATAGCAGCAAACTGATCCGGGTATTTACAAGCCCATGACCAGGTGCCAAAACCGCCCATGCTTAAACCTGTGAGATAAATCCGGCTTCTGTCGATACGATATTTGTCGAGTAATTTTTCCAGCATGGCCTGTAGGTCTTCAATCACCCACCAGGTTCCTTCGGGGCATTGGGGCGAAATAAGGATAAACGGGAAATCCGGGCGATTTTCGACGAAAGATGGCGGACCGTTCTTTTTAACCAGATCCAGGTTTTCGCCACGCTCACCAGAACCATGAAGAAAGATCATCACCGGAAAGGTTTTACTTTTATCTTTTTTATAATCGGCCGGAAGCCAAAGCAAGTAATTTAATGAGGTTCTCCGTACAATTTTAGTCTTTTCCCTGGTTTGAATTTGTGCCACAACATGCTGATTAACAATAATTACGAAGGAAATGATGGATAAAATTAAATATTTCTTCATTGGAAAGGATAATTTTTAATTTGGATTTTGAAGCCAACAGTCAACAGATTTTTCTGCGGCTTCAAAGTTCATAATAATTTCGTTAACATACTTCAATAATTCTTCGGATTTATGAGTAGTTGCAACACCGATAACCCGCATTCCGGCCTCAAGCGCTGATTTTATACCTGCAATGGAATCTTCGAATACAACACAATCGGAGGGAGGTACTCCCAGTTTTCCGGCAGTGAGAATATAAACTTCCGGATCGGGTTTACCCCGTTTCACCATCGAAGCATCGGATATAATGTTAAAATAATCCTTCAACCCGGTTGACTCAAGCGTAAATTTTACATTCTCAGGTGGAGCAGCTGTTGCTAAAGCAATTGTAATTCCCTGTTCTTTAAGATATTGAAGAAATACTGGTAAGCCTGAAACCGGTTTAATAAAAGGCCGGTATAATTCGCGATAGATCGTCTCTTTTTCATGCGCCAGAGCAAGAATTTCAACCGCATTATGCTTTTTTTGAAACAGTGAATCCATAATCTGGTGGTTGGTTAAACCAAAATACCTGCTGAATTCTTCCCTGCTGGTCTTTAATCCATACCGGTGACCAAATTCAACAAAAGCATCTAAATGCCATTTAGCATTGTCGATAATTACGCCATCCATATCAAAAATAAATACCATAAACACGTAGTCTGCAGGTTCAATTTGTTTTTTATCGCATCAAAAATAGTAAATCAAACCGTTCTTTTGATGGATAATGGTTTTTAAACCGAAAGCGAAAGGAAAATCAATTGAACAAAGATTCAAATTCATGATTTTAATTGTTGAATGTCGAATATTTTTTCGATTGGAACTATTTGATTTTCATGCCATTTTAACCAAAGAGACTTAAACAATCGAAGCAAATTAAATATAATAGTATTGGAAATATTAATTTCCGTACCTTTGCACCGGTTTTTGAAAAATGTAAAATAATACCATAAATACATGGTAATCAATAATATAAAAATATGAAAAGAGTAATGGTGCTTACCGGTGGCGGCGATTGTCCCGGGTTGAATGCAGTGATCAGGGCAATTGTAAAACGCTCGTCAAAAGAAACTGACTGGGAAGTTTTGGGAAGTATTAAAGCGTTTGATGGTATATTGAATGAACCTACCGAACTTATGATTCTGGATTCAGAAAAAGTGGCTGGTATTCATTACCAGGGTGGTACAATCATTCAAACAACCAATAAAGGCGGCCCTTTTGCCTGGCCGGTTAAAAATAAAAGCGGCGAATGGGAATATGTTGATCGTTCGGATGAAATGATCCGTAAATTGTCCTACCTGGGGATTGATGCTGTTATCAGCATTGGTGGCGACGGCTCCCAGCGCATTTCGCAGAAACTTTTCGAAAAAGGTCTTAATGTCATAGGTGTTCCAAAAACGATTGATAATGACTTGTCGGCCACCGATACAACCTTCGGGTTTCAGACTGCCATCGAAATAGCGACCGAAGCTGTTGATAAACTTGTCACAACGGCTGCCAGCCACAACAGGGTTTTTATCCTCGAAGTGATGGGCCGCGATGCAGGCTGGATTGCCTTGAATGCGGCAGTAGCCGGTGGTGCCGAAATTTGCCTTATTCCCGAAATCCCCTACGATACCAACGAAGTCTTGTCGAAAATTAATGCCCGTTTCCATAAAGGACGCGGATTTGCCATTATTGTTGTTGCCGAAGGCGCAAAACCGAAAGATGGTGAAATTATAGGGGAAAAGAGCTCAGAAGTTGGATACGAACATATACGCCTGGGAGGAATTGGCTTCAAACTGGAAGATGACCTAAAAAAACTAGGTTGTGAACCGGATATCAGGGTAACTGTTTTAGGTCACCTACAGCGTGGAGGCGTTCCTATTGCTTACGATCGTGTACTTGCTTCGCAGTTTGGCGTAAAGGCATTCGAAATGGTACTTGCCGGTGAATTCGGCCGTATGGTTTCGTACCAGCATCCTTATATTACAAGCGTTACGCTTGAGGATGCCATTCAAAAACCAAACCTGGTAACTTTAGATACTGCGTTGATGAAGACTGCCCGTGGATTGGGAATCAGCTTTGGAAATGATCAGATAGCACTCGAAGAATAGGTTTTGCTTGTTTGGATTGAGATAATTTTTTATACAAAAAAGCTTCCGGAAGGGAGCTTTTTTATTTTGTAGCCTGAACTAATTCGCAGCATATCAATTCATTTACAAAATAACCGGCATAAATTACACTTTGATTGTTTAAATATCTTATTTTTGAACCTAATTATTGAAATTTTATATAAAATTATTAAAATGAATAACGATGGGATTTATACCTATTACAATCGATGATTTTGTAAAAATACATTTAAAGCATAATCCATCGGAAAACGAAGCGGAGATAAAAAAAAACCTGAAATCGGCCTTAAATGATTATAAGAATGGCGTGAAATGTTCGTGTGGCAGCGATATTTGGGTGATAGGATCTGCATGGGCAGGGAATAGCTGTTTCACCTGCATCACTGGCGAAAGCCATTCAACTGATGATTACGAAATAGATTCTGCGGTAAAGAAAATGGAAAGCACAAAGGGTAGAAGGCATATCAACGATATTGATCCGGCTAAAATTTCAGGTTTTTTTAGTGATGATGGTTACGAAATAAATTCAGATCTGATAAAAAAGCCTTCGTTGTGTTTGGTCTGTGCGAAGAACGATGATCCGAATGAAGAAATGTTATGTAATATGAATCGGTACGATCAGAAAGATGAAATTGAATTCAAATGTTTCGCATTTTGCAAAAAGTAATCAGCGATATCAAGCAATTATTTATCAAATCATTAGCTCAAACTCAAACACTTTAAATGTATGAAAAAGCAACTAACCATTATTTTAGCAGTAATCTTTATTTCATTCATGATTTCTTGTGGTTCAGGCGGCGAACAAAAACCAAATGCAGTAGAACAAAGTACCGAAAACGCCCAACCGGATACCAGTGTTATCTATCCAACTGATTCAACCACAGTTGATTTAGAAAAGGCGACAACTCCAAAAAAGTTACACAAACTTGGTTCAGGACAGAAGGCACGGATGAATGATACTACTTTTGCTGCCGAACCTGTCGAAGAGCCTGCAACATCTGCCCAACCTGCTGCCGAACCTGCCGAAGAGCCCGTTGTTTCAGCTAAAAAAACCGAAGGCACCCTGGTTTATTATTGCCCCACCCGTATGTTGGAAAATACCGCAAATAATATTTCGGTAACCATCACCAAAGCCGCCCTGCAACAGGCAAAGGAACAACTTGGCAAAAAAGTTGCAGCTTCAACCGGTAAAACTGCCGAAAAAATTGAAAAAGATATCAACGGTGGGAGCATTGCTATTGCAGATAAAATGAAGGTCGAATTGAAATACAGCGATAAGGACTTTGAAACCATTTATAAGCCCGAAAATGAAGACCAGATTTTTGATGGCGTTAATGATATGAATTGGGATTGGATCATTAAACCCACGAAAGTTGGAAATATTCAGATAACCATCGTAGTATCGGCATTCGATAATAAAAGTGGCAGATGGATTTCGGTGCAAACACCACCAAAAATTTACAATATAAAAGTGCAGGTCGATCCCAGGGGGTATTTTGCCAAACTCTGGGGTTTTCTCGAATCAAATCCCGAATGGCTGTTTATACAGATACTAATTCCATTGGTAACCTTTTTTTATGGTAGAAAAAGAGGGAAAAAGTCGAAATAAATTGCAATTTGATATATTCACCCCAAAGCAGGCGCGTGAAAATGGATATTTGCCAATCTTAAAATTTGCGACAAATTTGCTCTTAGCTGAAACACGAGAAAACTGTTTTGTAAGAAAAATTAATACCAACTAATCCAATCAAAACAACCTATTATTATTCTAAGATGTGAAGAAAATTCACGGTACTTTATAAACTGAAACTTATGTATATCAAATGTAATCAACAAAAGATAATTCTTTTATGAAATTTTCAACCACTAAAATGCTTTATTTTTTCCTGTTATTACCTGTGCTTTATTTTACAGGTTGTTGCAGTAATCCTGTAAAATATATTGTATCAAGTGATTTTAAGAGATATTTTATTTTCCCAGATGGCTCTTATTGGGTGTATAAAAATCAATCAGGAGAATTGGATACATTGATACTAAAAAGCCATACTTCCACATTTGTCTCAGACCCAGGTCCTGAAAGTTGTTCTGAACACGAATTTATAGAATGCGAATATGAAATAAGCTACTCATCTTCAAAGACCAT
>CAIXAQ010000832.1 GCA_903917425.1 uncultured Bacteroidales bacterium | reverse complement strand
CGCAGCGTGCGCGGGCTGATGCCCAGTTTTTTTGCTGCAGCATTGCGACTCTCTGTCGCCTGCAGAGCCGCATGGATCAGGCGTTGTTCACTGGACTTGACATGGGCCTGAAGGCCCGACTCCACCAATGCAGAGTCATGATCTTCACCCTGCGGGAACAGACTCGACAGGTCTGTTTCAATGGTCTGCACCAACGCTTCTGGCGTCGGCATACTTTGACAAGCCGCGCTTGACTCTGCGCGCGCTGCGGCCATTGACAGTGTGGACACCCCATCAAACATCAGGTGCTCCGGCGTAATCAGGTGGTCGGCGCAAAGAACCATAGCGCGCAGCACCACGTTTTCAAGCTCACGCACGTTGCCCGGCCAGGCATAGGCCAGCAGCAGCGCCTGCGCAGTCGCACTGACCCGGTAGGCCTGGCCTTCAGCCGCGTGGCGTGCCAACAAGCGTGCCACCAGCGGCAAGATGTCGCCCGGGCGCTCCGGCAGCGAGGGCACCCGCAGCTTGAAAGTGCTCAGTCGGAAGTACAGGTCTTCGCGAAATTCACGGTGGGTGATGGCTTCTGCCAGATTCTTGTTGGTGGCGGCAATCACCCGAACGTCCAGCGTGATCAAACGCTCGCCACCGAGGCGAACTAGACTGCGCTCTTGCAGCATGCGCCGCACCCTGACCGGCATTCCATGGTTTGAAAAAGAATTAGTTTTAATGATGAGAAAAGATTCTATAAACAGGTATATTGTTTTTGGGTCTGCTGTATATTTTGATGCTGGAAGTCAGAAGCCGGAAGTCGTTAGTCAGAATGCAGAAGTTGGAAGTCGGAAGTCGGAAGTCATAAGGTACGCTGACAACCTCTTTTATCCTATGAAAGTGGTACTTTACTGCTTATACTTTTCTTCAAAACCTTTCACATTTATAGTGAAAATCTCATATTAGCACTTTCTTCCGTCTTCTGCCTTCGGTCTTCTGACCCTTTAAATACCAATTCCATTTAATTTATTGAAGAACCTTATCTTTTAAATCCCTGTATATAACGGTTCAGTTCATCAATTGACAATTCAAAAGTAAAAGCATCGTTTACCTTGTAATAATTGCCCAGATCGAGTGTATAAGCATAGGCATATTTTGCAAAATTAAGACGGGTATCTTCTAAAGAAAACATCAGCATGATTTCCCTCACCTGCGTACTTAACAAACAGTTAGTCTGTATGATCTGTTTGGCAATAGTAAGTTTGCTGTCCTCAAAACTCTTTGAATTGATTGTACCTTTGGCAGATTCAAAATCGCCAGGCGACATGGGTCTCGGGCAACCATAAATCCCATTATAGCCGGGAAGGACATATGCGTTGGGATTGTTTGTATTTCCATTGCTGATTCCCGTCAAACTTCCTGCCTGCTGCGAACCGGCACCTTCGTTACTGTTTACAACGTTCACATTATTACCGACACCGCTGGCCGAAATAGTAACATTATTGTTGATGGTTGTAGTATTCACAATGCTTGTGGCACTTCCTGCACTAGCCGAAACGCCCTGGGGACGGTAACCAACGACCATTTGGCCTGGAATCATTTCGTATTCTGTCATCACCGGATAGGTATTCAGCAACTTAAGCGAATACCCTTTCTTTTGACTGAACCTGACAGCAAGTGTAGTTTCGGTGCCTGGATTCAGATAGATTGTCTTATTAACTTCTTTTAATTTAGTATCCGCGAAAATTATCTTTACTTTATAACTCGGTGCCGGCAGTTCCGTTACTTTAATATTGGTTTCCGGTTGTTCGTTTTGCAACATGCCATTCAGTACAACAGAGAAACGCTCTCCGTTTTCGGAGAAAAATATGACATTAGCTGGTTGCGCTTTTGCAAATGCAATTGATAAAATTCCAATAAACAGGAGAATAAGTTTCTTCATGGTTTTGCGTGTTAGGTTTGTCTTTAAAATTGGTTTTAGATTATTGCACTGCCGGAATAACCGATTGCAGGTTTTAGTTATCAGGTGTCAATTAGTTACCTGGTTGTTTCTGTGTTACATTTATTATGCCGTGATGCACTGATTAACAAAGAAATTTGCTCACCATTCCGGTCTCACTACATTATTCATATTCCATAGAATCCGCGATTTTAGTCTTGAGATATAGGGTGTCGGTTTATCCGGCCGCCAGCGCCTGGGATTTGGCAGCACTGCAGCAATGGAAGCGGCTTCGTCGCGTGTCAGGTTTTTGGCGTGTTTATGAAAGTAAAATTGTGATGCAGCCTCGGCACCGTAAATTCCGTCTCCCATTTCGATTGCATTAAGGTACACTTCCATGATTCTTTTTTTACCCCACATCAATTCAATCAAACCAGTGAAGTAAAGCTCAAGCCCTTTTCGAATGTAATTGCGCGCAGGCCATAGGAAAACATTCTTAGCGGTCTGCTGGGTTATGGTGCTGGCTCCGCGGACCTTTTTCCCTTTCGCATTCAGTTTAGTAGCCTTTTCGATGGCTTTAAAATCAACCCCGAAATGACTTTCAAAATTATTGTCTTCCGAGGCAATTACAGCAAGTACAAGGTTTGGCGAGATTTCGGAAAGCGATACCCAGTCTTTGTTTATCGAAGGTTTTTTCCCATCAGCAATGTTTTCAACAACTCTGATCAACATCAAAGGAGTTAAAGGAGGATTAATAAACCGGTAAAGCAATGTAAAAATAATGCTGCTGCCGAAAAAGAAAATCAGACAAAAGCGGAAGATCCTGAAGGCTTTTTTTTTAATTGATTGAAAACGTGATGATTTGCCCTGTTGGCTCATTCGCATTGTTATTTAAAAAACAATTTTAGTGTTACTGTGCAAATGTATTAATTTTTTGATATGTTTGCCATTCTTATCAGGAAACACTTGTTAATTTTAAGTGGCTGATAATCAATGATTAATAATAAATATATTGCAAATCACAATATAAAATCAGTTCATGAGCAACTTTATTGGAATACGCCACGAAGATAAGTACGTGATGGAACGCAGAGCCCCGCTGACACCAAAACATGTGGAGCGACTGATTAAAAATAAAAAACTTGACTTCGTAGTTCAGACTTCCGAAAAAAGAGTGTTCGCCGATGAAGAATACATCAAAGCCGGTGCTAAGATTGCAAAAGATCTAAAAAAGTGCAGTGTTATCTTTGGAGTCAAAGAAATGCCGGTTACTTTTTTTGAAGAAGACAAGACCTACATTTTCTTTTCACACGTCATCAAAGGACAGGCATATAACATGCCTATGCTACGAAAAATGATGGAAATGAAATGTAACCTTATTGATTACGAGCGTGTTGTAGATGAACAGGGCAAACGTTTGATCTTTTTTGGCCGCTATGCCGGTTTGGCGGGAATGATCAATTCGCTGTGGTCGCTGGGGTTGCGATTAAAGGAAGCGGGTTATAAGACACCTTTTTCGCAGATTAAACAAGCGCATCATTACAACTCTTTAGCCGAAGTTCGGGAAGTAATTTCGGCAGTAGGGCAGGAGATAGCCGAAAAAGGAATGCCCGAAGAATTGCGCCCGTTTACCGTCGCTTTTACCGGGTATGGTAATGTTTCGCAAGGCGCCCAGGAGATTATCGGCTTGCTACCGGTAAAAGAAATATCACCGGAGAAATTACTGTCACTTAAAAGACGCAGCAAACTTCCTGATAACCTTATCTATAAAGTTGTTTTTAAGGAAGAACACCTGGTTGAACCCCTTGATGAAAATGGAGAGTTCGATTTACAGGAATACTATACAGCACCTGAAAAATTTAAAAGCAAATTCGAAAAATACATCCCACATATCGATATGCTGATAAACTGCATTTACTGGGATTCGCGTTATCCCAGGCTTGTAACAAAAGACTACCTGCAAAAATTGTTCGCTTCCGGAACTCCGAAACTGAAAGTTATAGGAGATATTTCGTGCGATGTAAATGGCTCGGTTGAATGCACCGAAAAAGGAACCGAAATTGAAGATCCGATCTTTGTTTACCATCCGGATTCGGGAACTTATACTATGGGTCATAAAGGCAATGGAGTGCTTGTGATGGCTGTTGATATTCTTCCAAGTGAACTTCCGCGCGATTCGTCAGCCGGGTTTGCCGATGTGCTGGTAAATTATGTGAAAGCCATTGCCGACTGTGATTTCAACGAGGACTTTTTAACACTCGATCTGCCGAATGCAATTAAAAGTGCACTGATTCTTCATCGTGGCGGACTAACTCCACACTATAAATACCTGGAAGAGCATTTGAAGGGGGAATAGTGAATAGAAAATGGTTAATAGAAAATGGTTGTTATTAACGAGAAATTTTCAAATCCTCAAATCCTCAAATTTTCAAATTGAAAAACCTTTTTAAATCTAAATAAAAATACAATGAAGAAAGTCCTTATTCTGGGTGCTGGCCTGGTGGTCCGCCCTATCGTAAAACACTTGCTCAACAAAGGAATCCAGGTGACGGTTGCAACCCGCACCAAGAGTAAAGCCGAAGAAATGATTGCCGGCCATCCGAATGGCGTTGCTGTAGCATGGATGGTCGAAGACGAAGAAACTCTAAGCCGCATGATTGCAGAACACGATCTGTCGGTTTCTCTTCTTCCTTATCTTCACCATTTACTGGTAGCCAAATACTGCCTGCTGCATAAAAAGAACATGGTCACCACTTCGTATGTGAAACCCGAAATGCAGGCACTTGATGCCCAGGCAAAAGAAGCCGGAATCATCATCCTGAACGAATTAGGACTTGATCCGGGTATCGATCATATGTCGGCCATGCGTATTATTGATAATGTACACGACAAAGGTGGAAAAATCGAGGAATTCTATTCCATTTGTGGTGCCTTGCCTGCTCCCGAAGCTGCAAACAATCCTTTTAAATACAAGTTTTCGTGGAGCCCCAAAGGTGTGGTAATGGCCGGTAACAATGATGGCAAATACATGAAGGACGGCGTTGAAGTTTATGTTCCAACCGAAAATCTTTTCAAAACGCCCCTGAAAGTTAATTTCCCCGAAGTTGGTGACCTGGAAGTTTATCCGAACCGCGATTCCATTTCATACATCGATATTTACGGTATTCCTGAAGTGAAGACTATTCAGCGTGGAACGTTCCGTTACAAAGGCTGGTGCGAAACCTTGCATGCGATGAAGCAGCTGAACCTGATCTCGTATGATAAAGTAAACCTGGCAGGTAAAACGTATGCAGATTTCATCGCCCAGCAAATTGGGACGACCGACAGCTCCAATATCCGCCAGAAAGTGGCTGAACACCTCGCGATTGGTGTCGATGCCTA
This sequence comes from uncultured Bacteroidales bacterium, assembly GCA_903917425.1. Taxonomy (GTDB): domain Bacteria; phylum Bacteroidota; class Bacteroidia; order Bacteroidales; family UBA4417; genus UBA4417. The sequence continues at coordinate 1,512 of CAIXAQ010000832.1, read as the reverse complement.
TGCCCTCGATGCCATGGAATGGCTCGGACTTTTCAGCAACGAACCGCTTAACCGCCTCGAAGATTCACCCTACGAAGTTACCAGTGACCTGATGATCGCGAAAATGGAACTTGGACAGAACGAACGCGATATGGTTGCCATGCAGCATACATTCCTGGCAACTTATCCTGATGGGAAACAGGAAGTTATTCGATCCCGCATGCTGGATTTCGGAACGCCTGCTACCGATACATCAGTTGCACGCACCGTTGCTTTACCAGCAGCTATCGGCGTCGAAATGATACTTGCCGGACAGATCACCGTTAAAGGTGTTTTTCGCCCTGTGCTTCCCGGAATATACAACCCCATTCTCGATGAACTCGAAAAACTTGAAATCCGGATGGTTGAAGAATATGGCTTACCGCTGAGCGAAAGGATCAGCTAGGTTTAAAATAAATTAAAGTAAAAAGGTCGCCTGATGGCGGCCTTTTTACTTTAATTGTAAAAAGACATAATTTGTACTCTATGCTATTTGTTGCAGAAATTCAGTGAATTCAGTGATGGAAGCGAAAGCCTTAAAATTGCCCGGAAGTTGAACTATAGCCTCTTTAATAAAATTTCCACCAACCAGTATTTTTTTGTCCCTGTAAAGTTCATTAATTTCGGAAAACAATGTAAGTAAGGCCTCCTTGGATTGATTGGAAGTTATTGAAGTAAGAATGTAATCTATAGGATGTAATTCGAAAATGCATTTAAGATTTCGCACAGGCACGTTCTGTCCCAGGTAAAATACTTTATGACCGGCTTTCCGGATCAGTAAATTTAAATACAGTAAACCAAGCTCATGATATTCATTTTCAGGCAGAAAGAGCAGAAATGATTTGGCATTTTCCCGGATTTCATGTTTTGCATCAATAGCCAGAATGAATTTTTGCCTGATCAATTGTGTTATAAAATGTTCCTGTGCAGGGTTAATCACCCCAATTTGCCAGAGGATTCCGACTTTATGTAAAAATTTATTCAGCAGATTTTCGAAAGTGTCATCAATACCATTTTTTATAATAGATGAGGATATGATTTTATCGAATCTTTGTTCATCTATCTCCACCATGGCCATAACCAGGTTATCTACCTGATAATCATTATCAAGATCCTGGTTACCAAGACTGAGCACACTTTCACTTATCTCCGCAGCCGACATTCCCTGAATGTTGGAGATTTTATGACCATATTTATTTAGTATGGCTACATTCATAAGATGCCGCAGGTTTTCGTCAGAATAAGAACGGATATTGGTTAGGGTACGCGAGGGCTTAACAATTCCGTACCTTTTTTCCCATATTCGTATAGTGTGGGCCTTGATACCTGTAATTTTTTCCAGATCTTTGATTGAGTAACTTATCATAGGTATCTTAAGTATTGTGCTAATCTAAACACGTATTTTGTGTTTTTGTTTAGTCTTTTTCCGAAATCATTGATTTTTTTCGTCTTAGTATTTTGCATCATCTTAGAATATGTTTGATATCATTCATT
>CAIXAQ010000831.1 GCA_903917425.1 uncultured Bacteroidales bacterium | reverse complement strand
GGGAGGGCGTAAGAAGTTGCATGGTTCAGATAGATTCTTTAAGATCACGTAATGCACTCAAATCCTGATTATTAACTATTATTCTTAAAAATGAACTATGTACGGTTTTGAGGACTGAGGCTGAATTTTTCAGGAAATCGTGCTTCTTTATCGAAATAAAATGCCTCTATCTCCTTTAGATCCTCTTCATAATTACCTGATGGGGTGATCATTTTACCGACTCCGCCGGTTTTACTTTTATAATCAAGAAATCCTAAAGCGATAGGAACTTTTGCATTAAGGGCAATATAATAAAACCCACGCTTCCAGTTTCGGCTTAAACTGCGGGTTCCTTCGGGTGCAATGGTAATAATGAGGTTATCGTCCTTTTTAAACATTTCGCCAACCTGGAGAACAACATTGGTACTGGCTTTTCGGTCAACAGGCAACCCGCCCATGGCGGTTACCAGCCAGCCCAATGGAAACGAGAAAGCTTCCTTTTTAATGAGGTATTTCGAATTGATGCCAATCGACATATACCCAAACCAGCCAACCAGGAAATCCCAGTTGCTTGTGTGAGGCGCCATCAGGGTCACAAATTTTTTAGCATCCGGCGGAATATTATTTACAACACGCCAACCAAATAGTTTCAATATAAACCGGGCAAAGCTTCTTTTCATAATAATTTGTTCAAATTGTTTTCAATCTGCAAAGAAACACTAAATATACTTCTTCCAGAAATCCGTTTTAAAATCGCCTTTAATATAGTTCTCATTCGACAGGCAGGTTTCGGTCGCAAATGCCAATCCACAACCAACCAATTTATCCATATCAGTAACCTGTATATCAGCTAATTGTTTTGTTCCGAAGGTGGTCTTTGTAAGTCCGTAGACAAAACCTGCATTAAAATTATCGCCTGCACCAACCGTGGAAACTGGTATTATAGACTTAGCAGCGTAGCTTTTACTGAACAAAGGAGTAAATATGTGCAAAGGTTTTGCCCCGTTAGTAATGATTAGAATTGCGCAAAAGCGTTTCACTCTTTCGTACACTGCCTCAGGATCAGTAAGTCCAAACAGTTGAAAAAAATCTTCGTCGGAGCCTTTAACCACAGTTGCCACCGAAATATTATTCAGAAAAGAAGGCAGAAGCGTATCCATTTCAGCGGCATGCGCAGCCCGGATATTCAGGTCATAATAAATGACCGATCGGGCTTCAACCGCTTTTTGAAGAATTTTGAGTAAAAAATGTCTTCGGTTTGGCTTTACTGCATAAAAGGAGCCGAAAAGCAGTATGTCATCGTTGCAAAATGCAGGAATTTCTATGTCCGGCATCGCTTCAGGTACATCATGGTAAAATGAGTACGAAGCATTCTTATTGCTATCAAGAAAAGCGAGAGCGAGGGAAGTCTTCGAATTTGAATGCCTCAAACAAAATTCGGTTGTAACATGATTCTTTTTCAGGAAACTATCGATTAAATCTCCTGTTTTGTCAGCTCCAAATTCGCTCAGAAGGCTAACGTCAACGTCCATCCTGCCAAGCGAAACCGAAGCATTCAGAACAGAGCCGCCGGGAACTGCAAGGAATGTAATTCCATCGTTCGAAACCAGGTCGAGCACCGTTTCACCCAAGGCATAGACTTTACGTTTATTTTGCAGTATATCAGCCATTTTCCGGGCTATTGCAAATCCAAATCCAGGTTGAGTTGATCCGTAAGTTTCCTGACGTTGGGATTTTGAGTAGCCATCACCTCCAGCTTGTCGCGGTCGTTCATGTATTTTTTCGTTTCCTGCGGCTGCTCAGTAACTATTACTTTCAATGTAACAAAGTCGTTCTTCATCTCGTTCCGGAGGAATTCGAGCAACAAATTGCGCCTTTCGTTCAATTCCTTGGCAAGCACGGTATTACCAACAGTTACAACAAGGATGTTATCAGGCTGCAAATCGATTTTATAGGATGTAAGCGAGGAGTAAAATAATGCCGAATCTGATTTTTTAAGCTCTGCAAAACGTAAGACAGCTTCCTCCAATTGCTCCAACTTAAAATCCTCATTTCGATCGGGCACGGGAACTGTTTTTACAGAATTTGCCAACTGATCTGATTTTAAAATCGATTTTATCGAAAAACTGGATGGATGATGGCTTTGAATCGGTATTTCGTGTTCCGGCTTTACTTCGGGCTCTGACTCATCCGATCTAACTGGTTGTTGATCTAGTATTGGTTTTGGCATTGGTGGTTGCTCAGCCAAAATTGCTGCAGAAACTGGTGTTTCTGCAGTTGGTGAGGATATTGAAACAACAGGTGCCGGTTCTGTTGCTACTTGTGCCTGGGTTGGCAGTACTGTTTCCTGAGTTTGAGTTGGTATGGCCGGTTTTTGTTCAGAAACAGGGGAAACCTGGATCACAGGCGGTTGGGTAATATTCGGCATCTGCATCTGTCCACTGAACCTGCAAATCTGAATCAGAGGAACTTCAAGCGCGAGACGTTTGTTGTTGGAAGTGCGGTAGGTTACGTCGCATTTATTGATAATATCGAGCGCATCAATTAAAAGTTGCAGCGATATAGTACGCGCCTGGTTCGCATATTTGGCACGAATGGCATCGCTGGTTTCAATCAGTTTAATTGTGCCGCTGTCAGTACTCATCAGTAAATTCCGCAGATGCTCACCTATGCCTGTTATGAAATGCTGCCCATCGAATCCTTTTTCGATTATCTCATTCACTAACAGCAATGTATCGCGGTAATTTCCGCTCTTCATGCTCTCCATGATTCGGAAGTAGTACTCGTAATCGAGTACATTCAGGTTTTCGAGCACCAGCTCGCGGGTTATAACCCTGTTACCCAGGTTCACCATCTGGTCGAAAACGGACAAGGCATCACGCAGGGCACCATCCGCTTTATGTGCAATAATATGCAGGGCTTCGGGATCGGCTGTTACGTTCTCACTTTCAGCCACATAATGCAGGTGCTTTGCAATGTCGTCAACGGTAATGCGTTTGAAGTCGAAAATCTGGCACCTCGAAAGAATGGTAGGAATAATCTTATGCTTTTCGGTAGTTGCAAGAATGAATTTTGCATAAGCCGGTGGTTCTTCCAGTGTCTTCAGAAATGCATTAAACGCTTGTGATGAAAGCATATGCACCTCATCGATGATATACACTTTGTACTTTCCCATTTGCGGAGGTATGCGCACCTGGTCAACCAGGTTGCGAATGTCGTCCACACTGTTGTTGGAAGCCGCATCCAGCTCGTGAATATTGAATGAAGCCGAATCGTTAAATGCTGTACAGGAAGAACATTCGTTGCAAGGTTCGGTATCAGCAGTCGGATTAAGGCAGTTGATTGTCTTTGCCAATATTCGCGCACAGGTGGTTTTGCCTACACCCCTGGGACCGCAGAAAAGAAATGCCTGTGCCAGTTGATTATTGCGTATGGCGTTTTTCAAAGTCCCGGTTATCGAAAGTTGACCTACAACAGTGCTGAAAGTTACCGGGCGGTATTTACGCGCCGATACAACAAAATTATCCATATT
>CAIXAQ010000830.1 GCA_903917425.1 uncultured Bacteroidales bacterium | reverse complement strand
CTACCGATTACTTACTTACTTTTGCGATTCATTTTTTCAGCAGAACGAAATTATTTACAACAACCATTTTTATCAATTTTCACTTTATGGAAGATCAAAAAAATCTGTCATCAGCGAATACGTTGCCGGAGCAACTACAGCTCACATCCGAATCTGCTGTTTACATGCTAAAAGCTGCGAAATGGGGCAAATTTCTTGCCATCCTGGGATTTGTAGTCACCGGTTTGTGTATCGTTAGCGGTATAGGTATGATTTTCGTGATAAACAGGATACCGGAAGATATGCTGCCATTAAATATGTCGTTTTCACCACAGATTGTGGTCGTTTTCTACATCCTCTTTGCCGGAATTTATACAATCCCCGTTTTTTTCCTGAATTCCTTTTCGAATAATGCGATACAGGCAATTAATCTTTCGGATTCAGCACTTCTGACAACTTCCATAAAAAATCTGAAAAACCTGTTTGTATTCGTTGGAGTCTCAACTATCGTTATTTTGTCGCTGTATACAATAATTCTTATCGTTGTGGGAATTGCAGCAGCTGTGAGTTTATAGGCAAAATTTTTTTTATGAAGTATGCTGTTGTGCAGTTACATTTTCCATAATCAGGAATAAACCGGGAGTACAATGAGTGCGTCACACCTGATAGACAGGTTTCACGAAAAAAGACCAATTTTAAAAATACAGACCTCTGTGATCCGAAAAAATTTCTTAGGTTTGTATAAACAATTTAACCAGCTGTTATTAACCTTATAACCCACTCATATTATGTCAAATACAAACATTGACCCTACCATTTTAAAAAGAGCACAATCCTGGCTTAGTGATGTGAACATTGATGATGAAACAAAGGTTCGCATCAGCACTCTGATCGAAAATGATCCGGGCGAACTTGCTGAGAGTTTCTATTGCGATCTTGAGTTTGGAACCGGCGGTCTGCGAGGCATCATGGGCGATGGCACCAACCGCATGAACCGGTATACCGTTGGCATGGCTACACAAGGCCTGGCTAATTACCTGAAAATGGTATTTGCTGCCGAACCCGAAATCAGGCTGGCAATCGCATACGATTCACGTAACAAAAGCAGTTACTTTGCCCGTATTGCAGCCGAAGTTTTATCGGCCAACGGAATAGTGGTTTATTTGTTCGAAAACCTTCGTCCTACGCCTGAGCTCTCATTTGCAGTGCGTTACCTGAATTGCCAGAGCGGGATCGTGATTACCGCTTCGCATAATCCTAAAGAATACAACGGCTACAAAGTATACTGGAATGATGGCGCTCAACTGGTTCCTCCTCACGATAAAAACGTAATTATAGAGGTGCAGAAAATTGCATCCATCGGCGAAGTCAATTTTGCAGGCGACGAGTCGAAAATCAATATGATAGGCGAAAAAATCGACAACGAATTCCTCAAAATTTCGAAAAGCTATTCGTTGGCACCTGAAGTGATAGTTCCGCAAAAAAATATGAAAATTGTTTATACACCGCTTCATGGAACAGGTATCACGCTGGTGCCGCAGTCATTAAGGAATTACGGTTTTGAGAATATACATATTGTTGAAGAACAAGCTGTTTCGGATGGTAATTTCCCAACCATTGTTTCGCCAAACCCGGAAGAAAAGGCGGCTATGCAAATGGCCCTGGATAAAGCGCGGGCTATAGATGCCGACCTCGTTTTGGCAACCGACCCGGATGCCGACCGTATCGGAGTCGGAGTTAAAGACCTGGATGGCAACTATATATTGCTGAACGGGAATCAAACGGCCGCTTTGCTTACTTACTACCTTATCAAGCAATGGCAGTTAAAAGGAAAGCTCACTGGCAACGAATATATAGTAAAAACAATTGTTACCTCCGAACTGCTTGGTGATATTGCCAGGAGTGCCGGAGTCGAATATTTTGATTGCCTGACGGGTTTCAAGTGGATTGCAGAAGTGATACGTAACCTCGAAGGAAAGAAAACTTTTATTGGTGGCGGCGAGGAAAGTTATGGGTATATGATCGGCGACTTTGTACGCGATAAAGATGCTGTAACAGCCTGCTGCATTTTTGCCGAATGTGCTGCATGGGCCGGCAGTAAAGGGAAAAGCCTGTACGAATTACTGCTTGATATTTACCTCGAATACGGTTTGTATAAGGAAAACCTGGTGAATGTGGTAAAGAAAGGCATGAGCGGACAGGCCGAAATTAAAGCTATGATGGAAGGTTTCCGCGCCAATCCTCCGAAAGAAATTGCAGGCTCTCAAGTAACTTTAATGAACGATTTCCAACTGCGGCAGGCCACGGATGTTGTTACCGGGAATGTTACCCCTATTGCTCTTCCAAAGAGTGATGTTTTGCAGTTTTTTCTTGCCGATGGGAGTAAGATTTCGATGCGTCCTTCAGGAACTGAACCCAAAATTAAGTTCTATTTCAGTGTGCGGGCCGAACTTCACGCAGTAGCCGATTTTAAAAAGGTTGAAGCCAAACTCGATGGCCGTATTGAGGAAATTATTGTCAGCATGGGGTTGAGATAAGGATTTGGAGACTGGAAACTGGAAACTGGAACTGGAGACTGGAATCTGGAAACTGGAATCTGGAAACTGG
>CAIXAQ010000829.1 GCA_903917425.1 uncultured Bacteroidales bacterium | reverse complement strand
TTACGGTTAGTACAACCACAAACATTGCCATTCATCATTGCAAAACTGGCTCAAGACAGTGAACCTTCTAATGCCCCGACGTTTTTGAAAAGTGGGGTAAAACGTTTTATATTTTTTCGAGTGTTTTTAAGACGGAATTGCATTGATCTACCAATGAAATAATAGTATTGATTTCCTTATTGAAAGCATCAATTTCGGACAAGTTAGGAGTTTGGTCGCGTAGCATCATTAAGGTAGTCGCGGCCATTTCCAGACATGTTTTATTTAGTGAAATGAGCGGGATGGATCCCAGGATAAAAGCGGTCATAAGATTTCGGTATTAGAAGTGATTATTATTTCAGTGCTGCACATGGCACGAAGCTGTTTTTCTGCGTGGGCTTTATTTCTTGCTCCTTTCACCGTGAATTCCCTTGCATACTCCTCCTGATTTACGAAAATTGAATATGTGAGAAAGAAGGATTTTTTTTTGCTCATTGGTTAAAGGTTATTGCGTGGGAAAAGGTTTACACTCTGTTTTTTAAAAAACTACAATTCAGGTTTTAATTCCGCGGTAAACCGTTTTTTTTCGGCTTATCGTTTTCTATCCAATTTCTACTCGTCAAAGAGCTGCATCTGCTCATTTATTTCCCGGCGATCCGCCTCCTTGAGCCGTTTTCCAATCCTGGCTTCCTGTGCCTTGAGTTGCTCCCATGAATTAAAATCAGGGTTTAAGCGAAGGGCAATTTCTCTTTTAGAGCGATCCATTTCGGTCAAAGCTTTTTGAGCAAGCAGTTCACGACGCTCAGTTATGGTACCATGGAAATGCTCAAACAAGATTTCATAACATTCTTTTTTGTATTCCTGCAATTCTTTGCTTGCACTTTGGATTGAAAAAATCCAGCCATAAATTAGATATTCAGGCAAACACGACATATTCCTGAGCTGTTCACCTGGTACCTGCATTGGCTGTACAGCCAATGCAGGTCCTAAAATGGAATCAGCTTGAACGTTCTTGAATGACCTGGTATATTCTACTTTAAGTGCCTCACATACAGGCTTTATGGCTACCCAATAGGTGCCGTTTTTGTGCAGGAAAAGGAGTGATTTTCCATTAAAGTCTAAAAATTTTACAAGGGTCTGTTTCATAGTGTTTTATGTTTTTGTTTTGCAATGCAGGTAAAAGTGATTTTATTCGAACAGGCATAACTCAGCACTGGCCTACCCATGAGTGAATGACCTAAATGGCTAAAAAAGCAAATGGGTATGATCCCTAATGAAAGGGGTGTGAATGAGGGCTTTTGAAACTCAACTTTTTTTGAGTCAGGCTTTTAAACAATCCGGTATGGAGCGTTTCGCGTACGGATATTTTGTTACCTGGAAATAGAGCAAAAAAGCGCTAACTGGTTGGTGGTTTTGCGTGAACGGATGCGCAGGTATTGTTTATAAAGTACTTCCAGGCTTTCGAGTTCGGCAAAACGATCGTCGTCGCGAAGTTGTTCCCTAAGCGCGTCAATGCGGTTCCGGGTTTCGACCGATCGACGAAGCATGTCCCCCATCTCAAGGTAATGGCCAAAGAGCAATTCGTCGATAACGCTATATATCCATAGTTCGAAAGCCGGGTTGAGCCAGGCAGCAAATTTCAGAGCCAGGATGCGGTGCATCCATGTACCGGTTTTTTGAACAGACGATACCAAATCGTCCATATCTTCAACAGATAAATAAGGGGAATTCCCCTTATTTAAACATTCTGAAATGAATGCTTTTGTGTTTTCATTATCCAAAAAATCTTTCGGGAGTTTTCCAAAGACCTTAGCCATTTGGGTGGCATTTACCATCACGTTGGAGCCGGTGATTTCAAAATCGATTTCCTTGTCGTCAAAAATGAATCGTTGAGGAAAGGTTTGCATTGTTTGATTTTTCATATTATTGATTCGTTATTTTTAATTATTTGTTTCAAGGAAATGGAGTGTTTCCATTTCAGATCGTGAGTACGTGACTTTGCTGTTTAGCACTCCCTTCTTTATCGGGGTAATCAGGCCGTCGCTTACCCACTTTTTCACCCTGGTTTCACTCCACAAGCGGTAGGCTTCACGCTGGCTTATCTGATCCTTTAAAGTGCCAAATTTGTCAAGAGCCAATTGCACTCCAATCTTGGCAGATTCGATCATCATGTTTTTTTGTTCCAATAGATTCAGTTCCATGAATATTCAGTTTTAATTTATAAGTTGACTTGCGATGAGCTTTTGTACAACCTGTTTATAATTTAGATGTATTGATTATTTGAATTGTTTTGAAAAATTAATCTCCTTAGTTGTGCTATTTATCAGTTACCTTTAAACAGTTTAATCCTGACAATAAAGATTCTATACAAAGTGTTCTCTGATGTGTAATACATAAATACATTTTTTAAGTTATTTGATTTCAGGTAAATACAATCAGCCTGACAAAGGTTTTTGATTCAGAAGATTTTAACTGGTATTCGTCTTTGCCAGGCTGATGAGATTTCTACAATGCCAATCTTTTATAGGGTATAGGCATTTATTTGTTGTCACTTTGCCCGCCGGCCCCGCTTATTATAGACTGCCATGGCTTCGCGAACTTTTGCCGTGTCGAACAATATCAGCCTCCCTTGCTGAAAATGAGGGAATATCCCTGAGTTCTTCAATGCCTGAGCTCTGCTGTGCGAAACGCCTAAGAATTTGGATAGGCCGGCTATCCCTTTAATGTGGGATTCCTTTTCCGGAATTGTTAGGTGGCCGGAATTGTTGATAGCATCCTGGACGACATCCGTCAGAATTTCCCTGAATTCTGTTTCTGAAAACTGCAGGACTATCATAGTTTTTCGATGCTTGTGTTGTAAAACGTGGCATAGAACTGTACCGAATTACGGATCATGATACTTGTAGGCACCTTGCTTTCTTTACGGGTCTTTACAATAAGTTGGTAATCGGCTTCGCTGAGCCTGATATTGATGTTGCGGGTGTAATGTTTTGCTTTTTTCATTGTTCTGAGTATAAAGTATTGTGAAACTGATCTGAATTCATTGACGTGCTTGCATAATTCAATGCCATTTGACCTACATTTATTTTTTCGTTTTCCGACATGCCGTGAAACAGGCTATCCAACGTGCTTTTCAGGTGAGCGGAGAAATCCAAAGCGGTTTTTTCACAATGGCTTTTATCATATCTGGATAGGATGCGGAAATAGTCGCCTCCGTTTTTTACGAAGATATTCTCTTCGCCCTGGGTGTCTAATCTGTACTTCTGAATTGCTTCTGAAGTAAAAACCTGGAGGTCGTCAAATTTGGGGCTGTTCAAAAACACATATTCTGAATCCCAGATTCCCATGTGTTTCATGTACCTGAGGACTATTTCTCCGTTCGAGTGGCCGGCATACCATTTGCCTTCCTTTTCCATTGCCATCCGAAAATCATCCTGTTTCGGGAGTGCGAACATTTTGCTGCGGATAACACTTACCCATAATTGCAAATTGGCCATTTTGCCATGAACCAGTTCGATGTTGTATTTTTTACCAATCGAATACAGTTTCGAATACTCCTCAGCTGTTAGAATGCTGTTGCCTTTTTGGACCAGTTCATTTATTTGAGATTCGCTCAAATATGTCTTTCTCATAATTTTTAGTTTTAGTTTCCTTCTATTTATCGTTTTCATCGCGTTGTCACCTTAACGCTGAACAGCGTTCTTTTTGCCCGAATTTAGCCATCCGGAGCCTTTAGCACCGGTTTTAGTTTTCTTTGAAATTTCTTTTGTGGTTTCATTTTTTTGTTATTTAGAATTTGTATAAATAAACAGTTACTTTTCCCTGATTTGGTAGTAATAACTTAGACGACAAAATTATAAACTAATGAATAACAACATATTGCGATTAGCAAAGTATGTTTGTGAGCTTCAGCAAAAAAGTACATATTATGCTGAGAGTGCTGAAGAAAAGTCAATAATTAACATATATTTAACATATCGTTAACATATAAAAGGCGAAAAAGCCCCTGAAAAACGTTTTTCAGAGGCTTTGTTCAATCTAAAACTTACTTTCTACTCTATAAAATCAATGGCTGAACGCAGTAATTCCTTGCTTACATCGTAATAATCTGGCGAAGGCTTTACTATTGGCTACATGTCCGCTCATGCTGCTTATTACGGCACTATCTATTTTCCCGAACAATCCTCCTACGAATGTCCGACGTGCCATGTGTGAACTTGCGATGTAGCACAAACGAATGTTTTCCCATTCCCGGGTAGTTGGATGCTGTCGGGTAACAATTCGGATTAAGCATACTGACTCAAACAAATCTTTTATGTAGTCGTTGTACTTTTGCTCTGAGATGAATGGTAGAAGCCGGGCATCCGGCAAATCATAACGGGATAATATTTCAATTGCTTTTGCTGTAAGAGGTATAGTTACCGTTACAGGTTTTCCTTCCTTCGTTTTGCGGGGTATATAACTTAATACATTGTTTGTGACATGGCTTTTTTGGAACATTTAGTTTTCCTTCTAAGTCTTACTAAGAAATGTTGAAAAAGACTTTCTTAACATTTAATTGTAAAGGTTTCTGCCCTGGCTTCTACTTAATAGGTAAACGGATAAAATAGAAGGATGTTATTAAAAGTTAAGTTTAAAAATGTACCGTAGATTAGCACGTATAAATAAAAAAGCGTTCATAACATATTGAGTTACAAACGCTTATAAATTGTTGTGGTCTCCCGGACAGGATTCGAACCTGTGACCCATTGATTAAGAGTCAATTGCTCTACCAGCTGAGCTACCGAGAGATTTGAGGGTGCAAAAGTAATGCTTTTTCGTTTTTGTTGATAAAAAATAATTCTTTTATTCGTATTCGTTATTTGAGTGAACCTGTAAGCAATCAAATTGTTAATTTTGGCATATGGATTCATCAGCCAATAAACCGTTTAAGTCAGCACTGAAAGTGAATGACGGCATTGAACAGCCACCCTCGGTAAACATAGGTGCTGCCCGGCACTTTAGTAAACCTGGACGAAAACTGCTTGCTTCCGATACATATGTTGGGGGGATAATCAATGGAAACCGCACGGTTCTTAGCCAGGCTATTACATTAATTGAGAGCTCGTTGCCATTACACCAGGAAATAGCGCAAACTATTATCAGCAAATGTCTGCCACTTTCAGGGAATTCGGTCAGGATTGGAATTACAGGTGTGCCGGGAGTTGGTAAAAGCACATTTATAGAGGCTTTTGGCAAGCATCTTACTTCGCAGGGTCGAAAAATTGCTGTACTGGCAATCGATCCCAGCAGTTCGAGGTCGCGGGGCAGCATTTTGGGCGATAAAACCCGCATGGAAGAGCTTTCGGTTGACCCTAACGCATTTATACGCCCTTCACCTGCAGCAGGTTCTTTGGGCGGCGTTGCTCGTAAAACCCGTGAAACAATTATACTCTGTGAAGCAGCCGGTTTTGATATAATATTGGTGGAAACCGTCGGCGTTGGTCAAAGTGAAATAGCCGTGCATTCGATGGTTGATTTTTTCCTGCTGCTTATGCTTGGGGGCGCCGGCGACGAACTTCAGGGTATAAAACGCGGAATTATGGAAATGGCTGATGCCGTGATTATTAATAAAGCCGACGGCGACAACCTGAACCGTGTTAATGTTGCCATGGCCGAACTGCGTAGTGCTTTGCACTATTTCCCTCCTACCGAATCAGGTTGGCAGCCGGTTTGCGAAGCCTGTTCATCAATCACTAAAAAGGGTATTCCCAAGGTGGATGAAATGATTAAAACCTATGTTGAATTTACAAGGGAAAATGGATATTTTGACAAACGCAGGCTGCAGCAATCGAAACAAATTATGATGAATGTGATCGACCAGGCATTGCATGATCATTTTTATCATCAAACAGATATCAAAAAACTGATGTCCAGCGTTGAGGCCGAATTACAGCAGGAAAAAATAAGTGCATACGTTGCGGCGCAGGTTTTGCTCGAAAAATATTTTGGAGGTGGGAAATAGGTTAATGCGATAATTTGAGAATGTGATAATGCGGTAATGTGATAATTTGATAATTCTTTGATGCGTTAATTTAGATAATACTCCGAAGGTTCAGTGTTCTGGCTAATTGTAACATTATCGCATTAGCAAATTAAAACATTATTTTCTAAATTGGTTTTTCGCCTGTAAGTTCACTTACAACTTTCCGCTTTTTTCGGCTTATATCCGGCCAAATTAAGGAAGCTGCTACGCTGGTGCCTAATATTCCGATAATTACAAGCAAAGAGTGTACTGTTGTGAAACCCCATTCGGTTAATTGCACATGTAAAAGCATTTTAAACCCAATAAACGAAAGCAGTATAGCAAGTCCGTGTTTCAGGAACCTAAACATCCCGATAACGTGTGCCACAACAAAAAACAACGAACGTAAACCCATGATTGCGAATATATTGGAGAAAAATACAATATAGGGATCCTGCGTAATGGAGAAAATGGCCGGAACAGAATCGACGGCAAAAATCACATCAGTAAATTCAATCACAAGCAATACCAGGAAAAGCGGTGTGAAATATAAACGATTGTTGTCGTGCTTGTTGCGAAACCAGAAATGCTGCCTGAAATATGTCTTTGAAATTGGCACAAACCTGGAAACGAATTTGACTACCGGGTGGTGTTCAGTGTCAACTTTATCTTCCTTATTCCTTTCCAGAAACATCTTGATTCCTGTAAATACCAGGAATCCGCCGAATATATATAAAATCCAGTTGAAGCGCTGTATAAGGGCTGCGCTCATAAAGATAAAGATAAAGCGCATTATTACCGCGCCTATAATCCCCCACATCAGCACTCGTTTATAGTACATTTTCTGCACCCCAAACGACATAAACACCAGGATCATTACAAAAACATTATCGACAGATAGCATGTATTCGATCAGGTAACCCGTAATATATTCAAGTGAGAGGTTTCGGCGGTATATTTCGAGTGCTTCCGCATCGTTAGTAACTCCAACAATATTGTATGTATGATGGTACATATCAATTCGTTGCTGAACGTCTGCAACAGTTTCCACTCCATGAAGGCGACCACCAAAATAGAGCAGAAGAAAGTAAAATCCAATAGCAAAACTCACCCAAACCAGTGTCCAGATCAAGGCTTCACGGAACTTTACTTCATGACTTTTCTTGTCGAAAATTCCCAGGTCGAGAGCAAGAATGGCTGCTATAAAAATTAGAAATCCGGCGAATATCAGGTACTCTGATGCAATCATGGAAAGGCGTGTTTTGGAACGTAAACTTTAGAAGTTTCCAAAATTACTCATTTCAGGCTAAAGAAGCCCGAATATTTTATTGCATACGATATAAAGTTGCTACTTTTGCGCCACTTTTAGCAAACCTCCCGCATGAAAAACCCTTTTGCAAACAGCCTCACCGAAATGAATCCAAGTTCACTGGTTCAGTACCTTAACAAACCCAGTGATGAGTTTACCAAAGCCGACCTGATCCGATATATTGATGATCATAATATTTCGATGATCAATTTTCGTTATACGGGTGGTGATGGCCGTCTGAAAACACTCAACTTCGTGATTAACAGCCGCGAGCATCTCGATAATATTCTTACAACCGGCGAGCGTGTTGACGGGTCGAGTCTGTTTCCTTTTATTGGGGCAAGTTCCAGCGATTTGTATGTGATTCCCAGGTACAAAACAGCTTTTGTAAATCCGTTTTCCGAAATCCCTACTCTCGATATCCTTTGTTCGTATTACGATAAAGATGGAAAACCGCTCGAAAGTTCACCGGAATACATTCTGCGTAAAGCTCACCGTGCGCTGAAAGAAAATACCGGTTTATCATTTGAAGTCATGGGCGAACTGGAGTACTATATTATCAGTCCCGAAGACGAACTCTTTCAGGCGGCTGATCAGAAAGGCTACCACGAATCATTCCCGTTTGCCAAATGGGAGGCTCTGAGGGTAGAGGCCATGTTCGCCATTGCCCAGACCGGTGGAAAAATAAAATACGGCCATTCCGAAGTAGGTAATTTTAAATTCGATGGAATGGAATACGAGCAAAACGAAATCGAGTTTTTGCCTGTTGCCCTTGAAGATGCTGCCGATCAGTTGGTTATTGCCAAATGGATACTTCGCACACTTGCCTATAAATATGGTGTTTCCATAACTTTTGCGCCAAAAATTACAGTCGGAAAAGCCGGCAGCGGAATGCACATTCATACCCGGCTGATGAAGGACGGCGACAATGCTATGGTTGTAAATGGCAAACTGAGTGATACGGCACGCAAAGCTATCGCCGGATATCTCCACCTTGCTCCTTCGCTTACTGCCTTCGGGAATACCAATCCTACTTCCTATTTCAGGCTTGTTCCGCACCAGGAAGCACCTACAAACATATGCTGGGGCGATCGCAACCGTTCAGTCCTGGTACGCGTACCCTTAGGATGGTCGGGCACCAATAATATGATTTTTCATGCTAATCCGCAGGAGCCTGTTGAGCCTAAAGATTTTACCAACAAACAAACCGTGGAATTCCGCTGCCCGGATGGGTCGGCCGATGTTTACCTGCTTTTGGCCGGACTTACCGTTGCCGCCCGCCATGGACAGGAAATGGAAAATGCCCTCGAATATGCAAAAAACACCTATGTGGATGTGAATATTTTCGACGACGAGCATAAAGACAGAAGTGCCAACCTGGGCCAGCTTCCTGTTTCGTGCTGGGACTCGGCCGACAGGTTGCTGGAGCAGAGTGAGATATATAAAAAATACAATGTCTTTCCTCAATCTGTTATAGAAGGATTTGCGGCCAAGTTGAAGAAGTTCAATGATAAACACCTTCGCCAGGAGCTCGAAAATAACGACGAAAAATTAATGGAAATCGTTGAACAGTATTTTCATTGCGGGTAGAAACTGAGACCCTTCAAATCATCAACAATAATCTCTGCCTATCAAAGCTATATTTCACCTGGCTGGAAAATCTCTATAAATTGACTAAAAAACGGATAATATTCGGATATATTCGAATATTTATCGGTATATTTGTGGAAAATAACCACAATTATGATTCAAAGAACTATTGAATCCAACATTTCAAATCGGGCAACTAAGGAAAAAATCATCCTGCTGTTTGGGGCCAGGCAAGTTGGTAAAACAACTTTACTGAAGATGCTGACTGAAAAATCAGGTACCAAAACAGTCTGGATGAATGCCGATGACGCGGTTGTTCAATCGCTCTTTGAAAGGTTTTCAACGCATTCATTCCAGGCATATATAGGTAACCCGGATTTGATTGTAGTTGATGAAGCCCAGCAACTTGATGATGTCGGAAAATGCCTGAAGCAACTTTTTGATTCAGGATTGACTTATCAGATGGTGGTTTCAGGTTCATCCGCTTTTGAATTGCGAAATAAAACCAGTGAGCCCCTTACCGGGAGGAAGTGGGAATTTCACTTGTTTCCTTTTAGTTTTGAAGAACTGGCCAATGAAACCAATCCGCTTACGGAGATGCAACATCTTCCGGTAAGGTTATTGTTTGGTATGTATCCCGAAGTTGTTACCCATCCCGGCGACGAACGCCAGCGGTTACAATTGCTAATGGATAGCTATCTATACAAGGATGTCCTGATGTGGCAGGGATTGAAGAAACCGGAAAAAATAATTCAATTGCTGAAAGCCTTGGCTCTGCAAGTGGGAAACGAAGTAAGTTATAATGAATTGTCGCGAATACTAAAACTCGATCGCGAAACTGTTGAAAAGTATATCCTCATCCTCGAACAGACCTATATTATATTCCGTTTGCCAAGTTTTAGCACAAATCAACGGAAAGAACTTTCGAAAAGCCGGAAAATTTACTTCTTCGATAACGGCATCAGGAATATACTGATAGGTGATTTCAGGCCAATCGAAGCCAGGCAGGATATAGGGGCACTTTGGGAAAACTATATTATCAGCGAATTATGGAAGAAAGAGCATAATTACATGCAGTACAGTAAATTCTATTTCTGGCGAACCAGCGATCAACAGGAAATCGATCTAATTATTGAAAAAGACGGAATCCTTCATGCATGCGAAATGAAATGGAATCCTATGGCAAAAGCCCGGCTAAGCAAGACTTTCATCAATAATTATCCAAATAATACTTTTAATGTCATAAATAAAGAGAATTTTTTTGAATTCCTATTGTAACCCATTTTCAAGTCTTTAGTATTCAATATATTGATGTTCACATATTTATTTTCAACCTGTACCAAATGAAAACCAATGCAGTTGTTGAATTTACATTTTGAATCAGAGGTATAATACTAACCGCCGGCTGAAAGGCTTCCGGAACAGAGAGTGAGGAATATGTAAAATACAATGTCTTTCCTCAATCTTTTAAAGGAATTCCGGGCCGGTTTATCCGGCCTTTTTTATGCAGTTTCTGAAGAAAGCAGCCATAATGGCATTTGCCATATCGCCATAGCAGCCATAATGGCGTATTTTAAATGAAGAATATGGTTTTTTGATGATTGGCATCTAATTTGAAAAAAGCAAATACATAAATCATTAATTAAACTTAAAAAAGTAAAGGAGAACATACCATGAACAACCTACATTTTGCATTCCGCCCGTTTTTACCTTCGTTAATGAACGAAGTATTCGAACGTCAGTCGAATGAAACGGAATTGACTTACAAGCCCGCCGCCAATGTGCGCGAGGACGAAAAAAACTACACCATCGAACTGGCTCTGCCCGGTTTCACGAAGGACGAGATCAGCATTAGTTTCGAGGAGGAAGTGCTTACTGTAACCGCAGGCCGTCAGCCTAAAGAAGAAGTTAAAGGTCCGAAATACACCTGGAACGAATTTGGCTACAAAAGCA
This sequence comes from uncultured Bacteroidales bacterium, assembly GCA_903917425.1. Taxonomy (GTDB): domain Bacteria; phylum Bacteroidota; class Bacteroidia; order Bacteroidales; family UBA4417; genus UBA4417. The sequence goes on along the minus strand of CAIXAQ010000829.1, from coordinate 4,234 downwards.
AGTACGAACGTTCCTTCCAACTTCCCGAAACGGTGGATGCCGATCAGATCAATGCGAAATTCGAAAACGGGATACTTAACGTGATCCTGCCCAAGAAGGAAGTTCAGCCGGCAGCCGTTAAACAGATAACAATCGCTTAATTAAACGATTGAATATGAAATGAGGAAGCAGCCCGGGAGGGCTGTTTTTTTTTGTTCCAGCCATGTCTCCACAATCAGATATGTTGACCGTGGAGATGCAGATTTCACAGAGAAATACCGCGAGTCACGATTCTCTAAACTACTCAGTGCTCCCGATATCCGCATGGGTAAAATTTACCGGTATTATCACAATTCCTTTTTTCGCACCTTTGCCGGATAAATTTTTCTATACCTATTGATTAAAAAGCATGGTGAAACAAAATATACGCGCACATCTTTCCATGCTTGCAGCAACCTTGCTGTTTGGCGCCAATTACTGGATAGCCAAGGGTTTGATGCCCGATCACTTACTGCCAATGCAGATCATTTTTCTTCGTGTTCTGGGCACTTTACTCATTTCGTATGCCATACAATTGAGTATAAAAGAACTGAGGGTTTTAAAAATTGACCGGGCCGACTTCCCGCGGCTGATCCTGAGTAGTGTATTGGGTGTAGCCATCAATCAAATGATGTTTTTTACCGGTTTAAATCATACGACACCGGTGGATGCTGCGATTATAAACTCAATAAATCCGATCCTGGTGCTGGTTTTTGCAGCCTGGTTGCTGAAAGAACGCATAGGAATGGCGCGTTTGGGTGGTATATTGCTTGGGGCCGCAGGAGCACTGACTCTGATTTTTTTCGGCAATCCGCTTTCAATTTCTGGCGGACATCTGAAAGGCGATATGTTCATTATAGCTAATACTGCGGCCTGGAGCCTTTACCTGGTAATAGCAAAACCTTTGATGGTGAAATATAACCCTTTTTTGTTGATGCGATGGATTTTCCTGTTCGGATTTATTGCAGCCTTTCCCTTCACCATTAAGCAGGCATTAGAAATTAATTTCTCCACATTCGACACCTATACATGGTCCGCTATCCTGTATGTTATATTCGGAACAACTTTTCTGGCATATTTCTTTATTACCTATTCGCTGAAGCGGTTATCATCATCTGTCGTAGCATATTATACTTATTTACAGCCAGTTCTGGTAGCTGTTATCGGAATACTGCTCTTTGCTGAAAGGATTTCAGTGGTTAAAATTGCGAGTGGCCTGCTTGTCTTTGCGGGAATTTATTTTGTTACACGCAGAAATAAAATCCCGAAATGAAATTTGTAATTTATCATCCCTGAATCCCAAACCCTAACCTAGATAAGTCAGAACCGTTCGGCTGAGCTCACGCTGAAGCCAAAAAGGAACACAAAACACATAACATTAAATTAAAAATGAAAAAGTTAGGGTCTTGCAATGCTTTTACATTTTGTGTTCAGTGTTTAATATTTTTAATTCCTAACGAATATTATGCCTGAAAATACAAATTAAAAGTGAAGACACTATATCCCAAACCTTAATCACCAACCCCTTCCTCAAAACATATGCCTGAATGGCAACAAAAACCAACCAAGCATTTTTTCAATTTTGGGCCGCCGCAGCCAGCTTTGGTAGTCGAAATCGAGGCAGTTGAGCATAGTCTCATTTATATGGTTTCTTACCTCATCCACAATCCCCTGATGTTTTCCAAATAACATAACTTCGTGCTGATACCTGAAACTACGGTAGTCAATATTGGGCGAACCGATACCGAAAATTTCATCGTCGATAAGCATTAGCTTGGCATGCAGGTTGTTAAGCGAATAAAAACTGAGGCTGATGTTGCTCGAATGATAGGATCCGTAGTATTTGCTGCTAAGCAAGTCGATGGAACGCACATCCGAATGCATCGGGAGTATGATCTTTACGCTAACCCCGCGTTTGGCAGCATCGGCAAGGTGCTTTCTCATTTTATGGCCGGGGAGAAAATATGGAGTTTCGAAAATAATCTCTTTTTTTGCCTTTTTAATCAGTCTTTCAATTTTCGTTTTTACACGCTGCCGGTATATGGAAGGCATATCTTCGACCAGCTCAAACTGATCAATAAATCTGGATTTTTTAAAGGTAAACTTATTGAAAATGTATTTCTTGTAAATCTTAAAACTATCAAGAAATGAGCGCTTAAACATCAATGTAATACTGCCGGTAAGGCGGATAACGGACTCTCGCCATTGCAACGAATAGCCTGTAATATTGGCCGAACCCATGTAGCTGATCCGGTCGTCGATAAGAAGAAACTTGCGGTGGTTACGCCTGTGATTTTTAGTAAAAAAGTCGAATGTATAGATAATCTTCCTGAAAAACCTAACATCCCCACCAAGACTTATCAGTTCGCTGAAAAAGGCTTCGGTGTATGAAACACCCCACGAATCGAGGAGCAGTTTTACGCGAACTCCTCTGCCGGCAGCCTTTGTGAGGGCTTCCCGGAAGACGAGGCCAACTTCATCGTTGCCGAATTTATAGATTTCGAGGTAAATATAGCGTTCAGCCTGTTCAATATCAAGCAGCATGGAATCGTAAAACCGTTGAGGTTCACTGTATAACTTATGGCTTGTGATAGTTGCTGCCTGGCGCATTATAACCGATTGTAAAATAGTAAGTCAAATGTAAGGATTTAATCTGGATTTGCACAACAAAGGAATTTAATGGCTTACATCGAATTGCCAAGAAAACCTCCGATTTCCATCATATAGGCAATACCACAATGCACTATAATTCCACCTATAATTGAGTTTGTTTCGTATGCAATAACCCCCAGGATCATACCTCCAAAGAATGAACTTATGGTTTCTCCGACAGGTTTGCCAAAATGAATAAAAACATACATAGTTGCCATAGGAATTATGGCACCTCTGCCCATAAACCGCGATAGGGCATACAGCACAAACCCTCTGAAAAATAGCTCAATAGCGATATAGTCGGAGCCATAAAGAATTTCGTAAATACTAATTTTCGCAATCAGAACCGGATTGAAAGTGATGCCGCCGACAAATATGGCAAACGTCGGGTACCTGCGCAGAAAGTCGGGTTGAGTTGAAGCAATTGCAATTAAAGGAAACATTAAAAGCAGCATAAACAGATACGGCTTTACTTCAACGCCCTTTAATCTAAATCCATAGAAAACCGTTTCCTTGCTGTGTCCCGAAAATTTCCAGTAAATATAAACCACCAAAAACACGAACAAAGCCCTGAATATCTGGCTGGAGGACCGAATTAGGAAATTATCAGGCACACCCTTGTTCATGGCAGTGGCCCAATCTGTGTACTGGTAAAAGTATGTTCGGAATGCAAATGAGCAGATAATATAAAATAAGACAAACCAAAACGAAGCGTTTTTTATAAGATCTTTCCGTTTATAGAAATAAATGTAGGCCAGAACAGAGAAGAATACGGGCAAGCTGTAAAAAACGATATTGATAAAAAAATGGTTTAATGTTCCCCTGTATTTTCCTATCATATTTGAGGAAACATGATAATGGTAATTTAAGAAAATACTCAAGGTTAAAAATGCTGTAATTGCAAGTATATAAGGTAGTTTTACCTCCCTGGTCGCAAATGTTTTCAGATAGGTATATATTTTGCGCATATCATTGAATATAAAATTTAAGGAATGTTTTTCAAAACGTTCAAATCAGCTGTGCTTAACGGAACCCCGCCCTAAGGTAGCTTGCAGCAATGGCGGTCAAATGTACAACATTGCCTCACGATTATTCCAAATACGGTAAAATGAGGTTGATTATTGGGTAGTACAATGGATTTTATTAAATTTGCCTTCACAAGCCTGCTAATATCTGGAGCTCACAGGCCTTAAATATTTTGCATACAGTAACTGGAATTAAAAAAAGCAAAGTAATTTTGCTTAAAAGCACAGCGGGTCAAACAACAGCCTCAGGCACAATTAAAAAACAGCAAAAATGAAACAAGAGAAGAAAATCGTGAAATTTGGAGAAGAAGTGGAAGGGTATTCCATTCCGGTATTGAACGAGCGCGAAATCAGGGCCGCTGCAGGAATACTGTTCGTGATGATGTTTATCTCCATATTTATAGCAGCAACCAAAGGAGAATTCCTTTTACTGAAGTACGCGGTCGTAATATTCCTTACGGATATTCTGATACGTGTTTTTATCAACCCTAAATTTTCTCCTTCTTTAATAATCGGGCGGTTGATAGTCAGGAACCAGG
>CAIXAQ010000828.1 GCA_903917425.1 uncultured Bacteroidales bacterium | reverse complement strand
GCAGCATATTTCGTCCGTATTTTTTCATAGAACGCGATTACAAAATCAATCAGGTGTTCGAGGTTATGTTTTACTTCGGCCAACTCATCGTTTAAGTTTTTAATATGCTCATCGGCCTTGAAAGAATTAAATCTCGAGATACGTTTGATACGTATTTCGGTAAGCCTTACAATATCGTCTTCCGTTATAACCCGGTAAAAATCAGGTTTATAAGGATCGAGACCTTTATCGATAGCGATAATTACCTCTTCCCATGTTTTGCACTCCTCAATATCGCGGTAAATCCGGTTTTCGATGAAAATCCTTTCCAACGACGCAAACAGCAATGATTCCATCAATTCCTGCTGCCGGATTAACAGCTCCAGTTTTATCAGGTCGATGGATCGTTGAACCGATATACGCAGAATTTCCTTTACTCCGATAAAGTAAGGCTTGCCTTTATGGATAACACACGAATTGGGCGATTCGGAACGCTCACAATCGGTAAAAGCATAAAGTGCGTCAATAGTTTGATCCGGCGAAACGCCCGGTTGCAGGTGAATAAGTATTTCAACGTTTTGAGCGGTATTGTCATCAATCTTGCGGATTTTGATCTTACCTTTTTCGCTTGCAGCAATAATGGTATCGATGAGGTCGCCGGTAGTGGTTCCCCAGGGAATTTCGGTTATGATAAGCGTTTTTTTATCGTGCTGAATGATTCGTGCACGAATACGGATTTTTCCCCCGCGCAATCCGTCGTTGTATTTTGTTACATCAGCTAAACCTCCGGTTGGAAAGTCGGGTACCAGAGTAAAGTCCTCATCGCGGAGTACAGCAATCGAGGCATTAATAAGTTCAACAAAATTATGTGGCAGTGTTTTAGATGCCAATCCAACTGCAATTCCTTCAACACCCATTTGCAGTAAAACAGGGAATTTCATTGGAAGGTTTACCGGTTCCTTGTTGCGGCCATCATACGAAAGTTTCCACTTGGTGGTTTTCGGATTGAAAGCCACATCCAGAGCAAATTTCGAAAGTCTGGCTTCAATATATCGTGGTGCTGCCGCCCGATCGCCGGTAAGAATATTTCCCCAGTTTCCCTGCGTATCAATAAGCAGATCTTTTTGGCCGATCTGAACCATGGCATCACCGATAGAAGCATCGCCGTGCGGATGGTATTTCATTGTATTGCCAATAACGTTGGCAACTTTGTTATAGCGGCCATCCTCGAGTTCCCACATGCTGTGCAGGATGCGCCTCTGAACCGGCTTCAGTCCGTCGAGGACTTCAGGCACAGCTCTGTCAAGAATTACATAAGAAGCATAATCGAGAAACCAGTTCTGGTACATTCCCGGCAGATAGGTTGTATGGTGCAAATCGCCGGCATCACTTGTCACTTCACTTTCGGGCAAAACAACATCAGGACCTTCGGCGGATATATCCTCGCCGGGTAATTCATCATTAAAGATTCCTTCTTCCAATTCGTCGTTCTCGTCCATTTATCGTATTCAATATTTTTCCGCTTTTATCAGGATTAATCAATGGATAATGGATAATGGATAATTATCAATTCCCCGATTAACTATTTTCGATTAACTATTAACCAATTTGCCGCCTCCAAATAACCTGCAAATTTACTCTTTGAATGTAATTTATAAAATCTGTCAATCTATTTATTAAGGAATCTTATCAACAATATTTCTGTTAATAGCAGCAGCAACGCAAGCCATATAAAATACCGCCAAAGTTGTGTTCCGCTGTTAATCTGTGCAATAACTTCGTTTAAAGGTTTCTGCCTGGTTTTCAGCACGATGAATGAATTCAGGTGAGCTTTTTCGAGCAGTGATTCAAGGTCACTACCCGTATTGCATGCCAGATCGCTCTCCCCCCGGTTGTAATTGAAAGCAAGTGCCGTTATAACATTCTTTTCATTTAACAACTCAAAATTGCCGGCCATTGGAATCTGATTTCCAACAAAAATATTTACCATATTCCCGGCATTACTTATTTGCGGAATCATTTCGAAATCGCCCTGCAACGCTTTTATCTTGTTTACTTTGTCGCCGGAAGGCAATTCCGTACCAACCCGGATTACTTTATTATCGTTAATAATACTGTACAAACTGTGCGAAGGGTGACTGATCAGTGCTGTGTTATAAAGCACCGGAACAAAAAGAGCCTGCTGGGGAAAATTAGTAAATGCCGGATCCATAGGGCTTGTAAATTGCAAAACCTGCCCCAGGCCGCTGCTGGTCAAAGTCAGGAATTCTCTTCCGTTGAGCATGCTCATGAGGGGAACCGTAAGCATGGCTGATGAAAAAACAATAGGATAATGTTTGTTTACATGGGGCATATCCGTGTTTGCAGCCAGTGTTTGTTTTCCCTGCTGTTTTTCGAAAACATCACGAAACAAATAACTTTCTTCGCTGAGTTTAACTACCTTTGAATCAGCAGTATCAATAGCCTGGTACAAAGGGGCATTCAGAGATGTCAAAAATCGGTCGTACGTGTTAAGATCAGCATTAGTTGCAGGAAGTATAAGTGTAGTACCTCCATTTACAACGAAACGTTTCAACTCCTCTGCCAGACCCGAAGAAATTGCAGGGATTTCATTCATTATAATCAAGTCAAACCGGGCCAGTCGCCCGTAATCAAGCGATTTCTCTCCCATATTTGTCAGCCTTACTGACGAATCCTGGGCAAAAAGCGCATTGAGGAACCGGTTTTCGCTGCCACCGTTTATGGCAAGAACATTTATAGATGAAAGTACATCAAAAGAAAAATAGAATTTGTCGTCGTAGGTCACCGGGTAATCGGTAACCTGCAACAATCCATACTGAGGGCCCGGCTGGTAAACAGTAAAAGGTAGTTCGACCAAAGTTGACATTCCGGCTTTTATATCAATGCTGGCTACTGACTTCTGTTGGTTATTGATAAGCAGTTTTAACGGGATTTTCTCCAGGTCATTTTCCGATTTATTCCACACCCTTGCCGTAAGCAGTGATGTTTTACCAGGTTGTTGTGTAGGCTGCGAAAACCAGCAAGTATCGATATATACATTGGCCCCTACCGACGATTTCAGGGGAACCAGGAACGTGCTTATTGCTGTATCCTGCTGAAAATCGAAATTGCCGTACGAAGATTTCTGAAAGTCAGAAACAATGTAGGAAGTACGGCGGGATGTTGTTTCACTTTTCAACAGGTCGTTTTGCCGGTTCACGATTTCGGAAATGGAATGAACCGATGGTGAAATTTTTACATCTTCGAGCATGGTAAGAAACTCGTCGCGTGTTACAAACCTTTGGTGCCTGCCTTCGAAATCACTAGTAAGCAACTGGAATAAATCTGTTGATTTATAGGCGGATACAATCTCACGGGCTTTCTGTTTCGACTCATCCAGGAGGCTTCCATTACTCCCAACGGCTTCCATACTGAACGAATTGTCAACAAAAATACTGACTGCATTGCGTGATGCCAGTTTCGACTGCCTGTCGGAAAAAGGAATGTAAGGTTGTGCAAATGCTAAAACTAAGGCAGAAATAGCCAGAATACGAATTGCCAGTATGAGCAAGTGACGCAACTGCGACTGCTTTTGAGTTTGCTGCTTAATTTCCTTTAAAAACCTGACGTTGGTGAAGTAAACTTTGCGAAACCGCCTGAAATTAAACAAGTGGATAATTATCGGAATCGCAACAGCAAGTAAACCAAAAAGATATAAGGGATTAATAAATTGCATGGTGAAATAATACGTATAGGTTGGCTGAAATGTTGTGCAAAAGTAAGGAATTTGAAGCAGATTAGGAGGGTCAATGAGTAATTGATTTTGCTTTTTGGGGATAAATCAGCTTCCGCTCCTGTGGCGATTAAAGGAAAATTATTCACTTTTATACTTTTGGCAATTTAATCTGCGTTACCATTCAAAACCTATTTCCCATGAAAAAACGGATTGTATTTTCGCTGACGATAATTTTAGCCATTCTTGTTTCATGTCAGCCACCGGTAACATTCGATAAACCGCAACCTGCTGATGCGAAAGCTCTTAATGGTTTTCCAAAAAGAATTCAAGGAAAATACCTGAGTTCACGAGATAGTTCAATCCTGCAAATTACTGCAAATTCATTGGTCAGGATTTATGATTACGACCAGAAAATTCATATCTCTCAACTCGATAGTAATCAACAACTTATTGGCGATACCCTTTTTGATTTGAATACGAATAGAGGCATGGCTGTGAAAATGGAAGGAGATTCGCTCGTTCAGCATGTAAAGTCATCCGACACAATTTTTACTATAAATGCGCTCAATGTGTTGAAAAAATTCAAAGGTTATTATTTTGTCAACAACCTTATTCCTCCCGAAACCTGGCAAGTACAGAAAATCGATCTATCACAGGGAATTCTGACCTTGAGCGGAATCAATAAAACAGAAGATATAGCTCAACTTAAAACCCTTACCGAAACAGTCCAGGATACCCTGCCTTATGTGTTTTCGCCAACAAAGCAGGAATTCAAAAAGTTCATCAAAAATGAAGGTTTCAGGGATTCAGAAACATTTTTGAAAATAAAAGAATAGTGGCTTTTGCTCACTTTTTTTTCTTCTTCTTCCTGGTTTTCTCGTCTTCTTCCGCATCGCGAAGCAGCGTTTTCCAATCCGATTTGGTCTCGGCGGTAAAAGCAAGGGTTTCTGTATAGTCCTGCTTATTGATATTCATAATTTCAACAGGTTTTCCGATATATTCTTCTATGTCTTCGAGCAAAGGTCTTTCATCATTGCTGCAAAACGAAACAGCAATTCCTTTTTTATCGGCTCGTCCGGTTCGACCAACCCGATGCACATAATTTTCGGGTTTTTCCGGCAAGTCGTAATTTACAACAAAGTCGACGTTAGGAATATCAATTCCCCGAGCGCTTACATCAGTGGCTATCAGTATTTTAAACTCGCCGTTTTTAAATCTTTTCATAACCTGGAGCCTGTCAGTTTGCTCCTTGTCACCGTGGATGGTTTCGCACTTGATTTCCAGCTTTTCCATTGCAAGGCTCACTCTTTCGGCCCTGACTTTGGTACGGACGAAAACCACGATTTTGCTTTCCGGATTTTCGTTCACCATGCGCTCCAGAAAAAATCTTTTATCGTCCATCTCTATGAATGCCACAGAGTGTTCGATATTTCGGGCAACCGGGTCTTTGGGCGAAATCTGAATCCGTATAGGGTTAGTTACCAGCGAATATGCAACTTTCTTAATATATGGATTGATAGTGGCTGAGAAAAAAAGTGTTTGCCGTTTGCGTGGTAATTTTTTAACTAATTGTTGAATATCGTTGATAAAACCCAGGTCAAGCATATGATCGGCTTCGTCTAATATTAGAATTTCAATCTTGCTTAAATCAAGATGTCCCTGGCTTACCAGGTCGAACATGCGGCCGGGTGTTGAAACCAGTATATCAACTCCTTGTTCGAGGCGTGCAATCTGTGGATCTTGTTCAACACCGCCCATAAGGCAGAAAGTTTTAACCCGTGTATGCTCACCAATAGCCTGAAAAACCTCGGTGATCTGCAAAGCCAGTTCACGCGTGGGAACCATAACGATACATCGTATGCCATCGGTTCGGCTCGAAAATTTCTTTTCGTGAAGCATGTTAATAACAGGAATGGCAAAAGCAGCTGTTTTGCCGGTACCGGTTTGAGCAATAGCAAGCACATCATCGCCATGCATTATCGGGCCAATGCTTTTGTATTGAATGTCGGTGGGTCGACGGAAGCCCGAATCAGCAATATTTCGTTGTATTTCAGGAGCGAAGGAGTATTGTTCAAATTTCATAATGCAGACTTAAAAGCTGCAAAGATACAGAGTGAAAATGAGTTATCAGGGTTTTATTGAGTGCAGACCAAACCCAAGTAAAAGAAAACCTGCTTTTAGAGTCTATTCTTTCACTATTTTGCATGAGTTACCGGTAAGAATATATTACAGGCTTAATTTCATGATTCAAGATTTGCTCATTCAAAAACCCATGCCATAGACGAAAAACCTTAAAAAAATGGTAAGATTTCTTTTAGCTCGTTATTTTTTCTTCATTTTTTCTTCACCACAATGATGTAATCAGTATGTGATTGTGCTAAAAGATTATGCTTCTGCAAAAACTCACACACAAATTTCAACCCTAGAGGATAAAAGCATTTGAGGATAGAGTGTCTTTGCAGATTCGTTTTTTTAGTGGACATAATTGTGTAGTTAGCAAATACTTTTTTTATTTTTTCTTAAGTGAATG
>CAIXAQ010000827.1 GCA_903917425.1 uncultured Bacteroidales bacterium | reverse complement strand
GTTCCATAGGTAACTATTTGAGCAACCTGGTTTTGACCGTACTTTTGCACCACATAATCTATCACTTTTTGCCTTCCCTGATCATCAAAATCGGTATCAATATCGGGCATACTGATTCGTTCAGGATTCAGAAAACGTTCGAACAGCAAATTGTACTTAAGAGGCTCAATGTTGGTAATTGCAATGCAATATGCGACCACGCTCCCGGCTGCCGAGCCACGACCAGCCCCGATAAAAACGCCCATTTCGCGACCTGCTTTTATAAAATCGCTCACGATAAGGAAGTAACCTGCAAATCCCATATCGTGTATGGTTTGCAGTTCAAAATCAATCCTTTCACGAATTTCAGGGGTAATTTCCCCGTACCTTACATTAGCACCTATATAAGTTAGATGCTTCAAAAATTCCCATTGGTTTCGCGCATCGGCGGTTATTTCCTTTTGTCCGACTATATCCTTCCGATCGACAAAAATGGAAGTATGATGAATAAGGAAAGCAGGTGGAACGGGAAAATTTGGCAATAAAATATCACGTTTAAGTTGAATGATCTCAACTTTATCGACAATTTCGTTTGTATTATCAATTGCTTCAGGCAAGTCGGCAAAGAGCTGACTCATCTGACTGGTATTCTTAAAAAAGAACTGATCGTTATAAAAAGAGAACCGCGTACCTTTAACCATCGCATCGTCGTCCCCATATTCGCGAAAAGTAGGCGTACTTTGTTTCTGCCCGGTATTTACACAAAGCAGAATATCGTGTGCATTAAAATCGGTTTGTTCAACATAGTGTGAGTCGTTGCTGGCAATCATTTTTACACCATGCTTGGCTGCATAACGCTGCAAAACCAGGTTTACTTCGTTCTGTTCGGGGATATCGTGCCTTTGCAATTCCACATAATAATCCTCGCCAAAAATATCGAGCCACCACTTGAAAACTTTTTCACCTTCAGCTTCCCCTTTGCGGGAAATGGTGCGGGGAACTTCAGCAGCCAGGCAGCATGTAGTTGCGATAAGTCCTTCGTGATATTTCAAAAGCAGTTCCTTATCGATACGAGGATATTTACCGTAAACACCTTGTATAAAACCAAGGGAAGCTAATTTAACCAGGTTCCTGTATCCAAGAGCATTTTTAGCGAGGAGTAGCTGGTGATATCGTATATCCTTCTCGCCGCCGCCAAATTTTTTACGATGACGGTCCTCAACCAGGTAAAATTCGCAGCCGAGAATTGGTTTTATGGTTGGAACTGTCTTCTTCCCGTTTATTTTCTCAGCTTCGGCAATAAACTGGAAGGCGCCGAACATGTTTCCGTGGTCGGTAAGAGCAATACCGGGCATTCCGTCGGTAACGGCTTTATTGAACATTGCCGGAATATCGGCCGCCCCATCGAGTAAGGAATATTGAGAGTGAACATGAAGATGACTGAATTTTGGCATTTATTATTTGATTATCAGTTGTTTACCACTTTATAATGGAATGTGCTAAATTACCTGTTTTAAAATCAGCGGACTGCAAAGTGTTGATAAAAAATTGCAAATCAAAAACCAGAACCGGGAAACTTCTGATGAATGTTCAGGTGAGTTATTTGCCAAATTATTGGCCACAAAGGCTATTCATCCCCATTTTTGAAGCGAAATATTGAAAATTATTGCTTAAAATTTAATGAAAACACATAACTTTGCTGCAATATGGGAGACTAATGTGGTCAAAATGACAATTAAACTTTTTCCGGCTTTTGATTGTTACTATTTATTGTTGAACAAAAATCTGCATTTCTGCCACAAACTGCCATTCTGATAAAGGATCAAAGTATACAAGGATTGATATTTGACAACTAACTGACTTTTTTCAGAATCCCGAAGATGTGTTGATATCTCTAATATAAATTTGAAAAATAATTATTGCCGGAATGCACTAATGGACAAGTCATACCCAATCAATCTTAATTTCAAGTCATTCTAAGCATCATATCACACAGTAAATCAATAATATAAATATAAAATTACGGATTATATGCCACATAGTCGTGTTCACAAAACCAGAAGTAAGAGTAAACACAGAAAAAAAAGAGGATTCGAGCGATTCTTTCAATCACGTTTACCGATTGTATCTGGGGTTTTATTTCTGTTGGCAGGATTGTATTATTTAATCTCTTCTTCCGATTCCGAAGGCTCAGTCAGTTTTATAGATATGTTGCGAAGTTTCCTTTCGCCATCTGACGATGCTCCAGCAATTTTATTTTTACCTCCAGGTGAAGGATTTTTAACTTTAGCTCTTTTATTCCTGCCTGCTCTCATTGGGCTTACTGTTACAAGTTATTATGCCACTAAATACAAGATGGTTACGTATCCTGTTTCAGTAATTATTTCAATATATTTAATTGTTATTCAAGCAAAAACATTAATTGCAGATTTAATGGCAGGGGTTAGTACATATCCAAATATTTTCATTTCGATATTATTTCTCCTTTTACCTATTGTTTTAGTTATTGTGAATTCTAAACTACATCATAAGTACCTGTTACTTCTTTTATCATGTTTTTACTTTTACGTTTCGTTTGTATTAAACATTATTGACTTTAATCCTTATCGTCATTTTTTTATTTTTTCTATTCTTCTATTTAGCAGTCTTCTGGCTTGGGTGGCACGCAAAATTCATCGCCCAGCCATTAACCTGATAAACTTCTTTTTTGCATACTTTTTCCTTGGAATGTTCTGGTTTAGGAAATTTGTTGTAAACTCAAAAACTGATTCCATCATGGTTTTTTTCTTATTAGGAATTTGCTTCTATCTTGTTTTTTATGCAATTACTCTCTATGCTTCTAACTCCAGGGAAAGGTCAATGCGTAAATGGATGCAGTTGGTTGTAACCTGGCTAAATCTGGTCTTTTTTGCAGGCAGTACCTCGTATGTAATTATTAAGTTTTACTCATTTGGATATTTATGGCTCTTTGCGATTGCACTTTTACTTGTTAACCTGCTCGGTCTTTTTCTGCAAAAGAGATATAAGTGGAGAGCATGGACACTGCCTCATCATTATGTATCCTTAGCTCTGGCTGCCTTGGTTTTACCTCTGCTTTTACAGCAAAACATGGTCATTCTTTTCACTGCCGGACTGTCTGTCATCATGCTGGTGTATGCTATCAATTTCAAAGACCGAACCGCCATGTTGATCTCTCTATTATCAATGGGAGCCATGACTATTTCATTTATTTTTCGCTGGAGCATCAGTTATCTGCCTTCACTTTTCAGTAAACAAATTCTGATAGATAACTCCTTACTGGGCCATGGCGTTGTGAGTGGTGTAGCTACCGGTATCGCTTTGTTACTTATCATATGGAAACTGAATGATGAAGACAATGTGATTCCATTGTCTAAAGAATGGTTTAGCCGGACAGCCTACAGTCGATTTATCCGCTCCTTTCTTTTAGTTATTATTTTTCTTACTTCAGGTTGGATTGGATACTCATTGCTGGTAGAAATGACCGGAACCGTACTTTACACTCCATTAATATGGTTTATTTCCGGAAGCCTGTTTTTTATAATCCTGATCAATTTCTATTCAGGAAATCAATCAAAATTCAAAAAGCCTATACTATACCTGGCTGCTACTTTTATTTTATTTTATCCATTACTTGTGCATTGGAGCATGATAAATTTCAGGGAAAGTATTATTCACCTGAAGGATATAAATGGAATTTTTCTCTTTTTTCATTTCAGTTCCTTGGTTTTGCTGATAATATTAGGCACCAAGACCATAAAACGGATTTACAGGCAAAATACGAAGTATGTGCTGATCCAAAAGTTGGTCCAGGTTTTAACGGTTATTTTTCTGCTTTTCCTCATATGCTCTGAATACGACAACCTCTCTGTAATAGTTGCTGCAATCAATAATCAATCAACTGACACACATGCTATAGCTATTGATATACTTACATTAAACCAGTATTTGCCCTACTCTGTTATCATGTGGAGTTTGGCACTTTCAGTGTTTATATGGTCTGTTTTATATCACAACAAATTTTTAAGAAATTTTTCTATTGTTTTTTACTTTTTGGTGTTGGTAAAATTATTTGCTTACGATTTTAATACTCTTGGTTTGTATGGCAGAAGTGCAGTTTTTTTTAGCGTGGGGCTGTTTATTATAGGTTTAGCCCTTCTTTATCCCCGCATAAAGCCTGAACCTAAAGTAACTAAAAGAAAACACCACCGAACGAGGTCTTCCCGCCATTCAAAACATACGATTGAACCGAATCTGGAAGTTACTTCAGAGAATGTGCCGAAGTAGCTTTTTTCAATTAATTAGGATATGCTGCCAGATTCTTGTCAGGTTTCCTGTTTTTTAATAAAGTGATGATTCTATACAACCTGTTGGTGCTATTCGATTTTACGGAAAATACATTGCCGTTGCTGTTGCTAAGCCAGGGAAATTTTCAGGACAACTAATATTTGATGTATTTAAACGAATGTCTTTGAAAATCAAAAATTACAGCTTACCTTTGCACCCTTAAAAATAAAAACCTAAGGGTAATAGTAACTGATTATCATTGAAGGTTTTATAAATAATCAATTAACAAATACAATTTACATGGCAACAAAGATGAGATTACAGCGATTTGGAAAAAAAGGCCAGGCCTATTTCCATATTGTGATTGCAGATGGTCGTGCACCACGTGACGGACGTTTTATTGAAAAAATTGGTATTTACAATCCGATTACCCGGCCAGCCGACATTCAGCTTGATTTTGACCGCGCCCTTTATTGGGTAAAAACAGGTGCAGAACCTACAGAAACTGTTGAAGCTATACTGCGGTATACCGGAGTAGCATATATGCATCACCTGCTGAAAGGCGTTGCAAAAGGTGCAATGACCGAAGAACAGGCACAGCTTAAGTTCGAAGAATGGAAGACTGTGAAGACCGGCAAAATTGAAAGCGCTAAAAAAGACATCGGCCTCAAATCAAAAACCGAAGACAAAAAACGTCTCGAAGCCGAAGTTAAAGTAAACCAGGCTAAAGCTGATGCATTAGCTAAGAAATTAGCTGCCGAAGCTAAAAAAGCAGCTGGAATTGTTGAAGCAGAAGTTGAAGAAACAGAAGAAGTTGAAGTTGCTGAAGAAGCAGCTGAAGTTGTTGCTGAAGAAGCAGCTCCTGAAGTAGTTGCTGAGGTTGTTGCTGAAGTTGCTCCTGAGGTTGTTGCTGAAGTAGCTCCTGAGGTTGTTGCTGAAGCAGCTCCTGAAGTTGTTGCTGAAGCAGCTCCTGAAGTTGTTGCTGAAGAAGCCGCACCTGAAGCTCCTGCAACAGAAGAACAAGCATAATCGCACTATGAAACAAGATGAACTTTTCCAACTGGGAAAGATCGTCAGAACTTTCGGCTCAAAAGGCGAATTGGTTTTTCAGGTTGATACTGAAATACTTGATCGCATTAAAAAATTGGAATCAGTGTTCGTCAAATTAAACGAGAACCTGGTTCCATTTTTTATTGAGCGCCTCGAACGCAGGCCGAAGAGTCAGGCGATAGTAAAACTTATGGACGTCGACAGCACCGATGATGCATCAGTGCTCGCCGGGTGTTTGATCTTTATACCGGCTGCTATATTGCCAAAACCGGCCGGATCGAAATTAAGCCCTTATGAAATTGAAGGATTTACAGTAATTGATGCCGTTCGCGGTGAAACAGGAACCGTAAGGGCTGTACTCGAAATGCCTCAGCAATCCCTTTTGGCCATCGATTTTAACGGCAAGGAAATCCTTATTCCTATTGTTGAAGAAATCGTAAAAAAAGTCGACCGAAAAAAAAAGTTGATATTTATTGAAGCGCCCGAAGGCTTGATTGACCTTTATCTTTAGAAGCAGTATCAGCTTTTCAGGAACTGCATTATACAGTACCTGATCGAAGCGCAGGCAAAAGGTTTCAACAGATTCAGATTAGGTCTTGAAATAATCCCGCTTACCTTGTCAACAGGCACATCTATACACCATGTTTCATTTCAAGAAATTCAGTATTGATGATAGCAAAGCTGCCATGAAAATTGGCACCGACGCTGTATTGCTGGGTGCCTGGGTGACTTGTGCCAACGAAACCCGCATACTTGATATAGGATCAGGCTCAGGAATCCTGGCCCTGATGATGGCACAACGCAATGCAAATACTCCTGTTGATGCCATAGAAATTGAATACGAAGCATCCGTACTTACAAAGGAAAATATTAATTTAAGTCCCTGGTCGTCACGTATAGAGGCTTACCATTTGTCGGCGCAACAGTTTTGCAATAACACGCACAACAAATACAGCCTGATCATCTGCAACCCCCCGTTTTTTACCGATTCGCTGAAATCGCCCGGCGAGTCACGCAATCTGGCTCGCCATAACGATACATTAGCCGTTTCTGATTTGCTCGAAATCACTTCTGAACTGCTTACAGACGAAGG
>CAIXAQ010000826.1 GCA_903917425.1 uncultured Bacteroidales bacterium | reverse complement strand
TAAAATCCTAATCTTAAAATCTTAATCCCTAATAATTTATAAAGAATAAAATCATGGCAAAAATTAATTTTGGATCAACCGAAGAAAATGTTGTTACACGCGAAGAATTTCCATTGGAAAAAGCATTGGAAACCCTTAAAAATGAAACCATTGCAATAATCGGCTACGGAGTACAAGGTCCGGGCCAGTCGCTGAACCTCCGCGATAACGGTTTTCGAGTTATCATCGGACAGCGTAAAAATTCCAAATCATGGGACAAAGCAGTAAACGATGGCTGGGTACCGGGTGAAACACTTTTCGAGATTGAAGAAGCCTGTCAGCAGGGCACAATCATACAGTTCCTGCTTTCGGATGCCGGGCAGATTGCGTTGTGGCCAACAGTCAAAAAAAACCTCACACCCGGTAAAGCACTTTATTTCTCGCATGGTTTTGGTATCACTTACAAAGAACGCACCGGGATTGTTCCTCCGGCAGATGTGGATGTGATACTGGTGGCACCAAAAGGCTCAGGAACAAGCCTTAGGAGGATGTTTCTGCAAGGCCGGGGTTTAAATTCGAGCTATGCCATTTTCCAGGATGCTACCGGCCATGCCTGGGAACGTGTGGTTTCGCTGGGTATTGGCGTTGGCTCAGGCTACCTTTTCGAAACGGATTTTAAACGTGAAGTTTTTTCGGACCTTACCGGTGAACGTGGTACCCTGATGGGAGCCATTCAGGGAATCTTCGCCGCACAATACGATGTTTTACGAAGCAAAGGGCACTCCCCTTCCGAAGCTTTTAACGAAACCGTGGAAGAACTGACCCAAAGCCTGATGCCGCTTGTAGCCGAAAACGGAATGGATTGGATGTATGCCAATTGCTCTACCACGGCACAGCGGGGAGCACTCGACTGGTGGAAAAAATTCAGGGATGCCACCAAACCTGTGTTTGAGGAATTGTATAAAGAGGTTGCCAGCGGAAACGAAGCCCAACGATCTATCGACTCGAACAGTAAAACTGACTACCGGGAGAATCTTGAAACAGAATTGAAAGAACTCCGCGAATCGGAAATGTGGGTAGCTGGAGCAGCGGTACGGAAACTGAGACCGGAAAATAATTAATTTGAAAATGAGATAATTTGAAAATTTGAAAATGCAGTAATGTGATAATTCAGCAATGTGCTATTGAGGCCATTTGAGTCTTGAATGTCGCAGGCATTTGAAAATGCTGCAATTATACAAGTTTTCCTCCTTTTATTTTCCATTTCACGTACTCCTGTTTATCTGGCATGAATGTATTTTGGCGGATCAAAAAACAATTTTCTATGGCACTACATGATAAATCGTATAACTTCAATTTTGAAGCTGCTTCCGAAAGGTTGAAACCGGCAGTTATGAATACTCCATTGCAACTAAATGCCTCTTTATCGGCCAGGTACAATTGTAATGTCTATTTAAAACGTGAAGATTTGCAGGTGGTAAGGTCTTATAAGATTCGGGGTGCATATAATATGATCAGCCAGTTGAGTGCAAAGCAAAAGGGAAAAGGTGTAGTTTGTGCCAGTGCCGGAAACCATGCCCAGGGATTTGCCTGGAGTTGCAGATCCCTGGGCATAAAAGGCGTAATTTATATGCCAAGTCCTACCCCGAAACAAAAAATTACGCAGGTAAAAATGTTTGGTGGCACATGGATTGAACTTGTATTGACAGGCGATACATTTGATGATTGTCAGAAAGAAGCTCTAGACTATACGGCAACTTCCCGAAAAACTTTTATTCCCCCTTTTGATGACTTCCGTATTATTGAAGGGCAGGGAACCGTGGCTCTGGAAATATTGAATGAACTCAAAAAACCCGACTTTATCTTTGTTCCGGTTGGCGGAGGAGGACTTATTGCCGGTGTATCGGAGGTTGTAAATATTAAAAATCCAGACACAAAAATAATTGGCGTAGAGCCTGAAGGTGCCCCAAGTATGCTTACTGCACTCAAAAATGGGAAGCCTGTAACCCTTGATTCCATTGACAAATTTGTTGACGGTGCTGCCGTAAAAAGAGTAGGGTCGCATACTTTTAACCTGGTGAAAGATCATATCTACGAAATGCTGCTGGTACCTGAAGGTCTGGTGTGTTCCACAATCTTAAAACTATACAACGAAGATGCCATAGTGGTTGAGCCGGCGGGGGCTCTGTCGGTGGCGGCTCTTGAACTATATAAGGACCAAATTAAAGGGAAGTCCGTGGTTTGCATCATAAGTGGAAGCAATAACGACATCAGCCGTATGCAGGAAATTATGGAACGGTCCCTTCTGTACGAAGGCCTGAAGCATTATTTCCTGGTTCGTTTTCCCCAGCGTGCAGGGGCTTTACGCCATTTTGTGAACAACGTGCTCGGGGCTGACGATGATATAACCCGCTTCGAATTTATTAAGAAGAACAACCGTGAGGCCGGCCCGGCCCTGGTAGGTATCGAAATGAAAGCACCTTCCGATTATGCATTTTTACTCTCAAACATGAAAAAACACAAGGTAGCCTATACTGAAGTAAATAATCACGAAAGTTTATTCGAATACCTGATATGATCCGGTAAAGTTTTCGGATTAGGATTTCGACCATTTAATTGAATTTACCCTTGCGGATCATCCGAATCTTCTTTCTGCATATTGGTATAAAACTCTTCCACTATAGCTTCAGCCTGTTCAAAGTCCTCATACGCCACAAAAACCTTCATGGAGGCAGCTTCGGTAGGCATAATATTCCACGGGAGTGAGGAAGCCTGTTGTATAATAGCTTCAATATCATTGTCTTCGAGTATACTTTTCAGCAACCCGGCTTCCCATGCTGTACCCGCGAAAACCTCGTGAGGCGCCAGGTTCTTATCTTCTTTTTCCATGATCAAATTTTTAATGTTTGTTAAAATTACGATAAAGATTGTTTGAATACAAGCCGATAACGTTAACTGTAACAATCGACCGATATTTATATAAAACTTGTCAGAACATAGTCTTCGTTCAGTAAAACAATGGTTTAAACAGCTTAATGTAACAACCTGCTTTTGTGCGGCAATAAAAACCTGAAAATGAGCCAGTTAGCTTGCAGATCTCATTTCAGAGAAAAATAAAACTAAGTACCAGGCAGGCTACAAAACTATAAATGGCTTTGAAAGAGTATAACTTCCTGATTTTATTTTGCATGTGTAATATCCAGGTTTAAGTGCAGAGATATCAAGAATCCTGGAGGCCCGGCCATCATTGTCAGTTGTATACTTTATGGTGCTTATGACTATTTTTCCTTCGCCGTTAATGACTTCCAGGTTATAAATACTTTGTTTTTGCAGCAAAGCTTCCACAGTTAACTTTTCTTTTGCCGGGTTAGGCGAGATATTCAACACCAACTCGCCGGTTGCCGGCTCTTCAGTTCCTGTATAGTCGACAAAAGCCGGGAAAGCGACAAAATCGACCCATGCGCAATCACTTCCGGCATTTGTAGCATTATCTTTTGAATATACCCACTTAAACGTGTGAACTCCTGCTGTCACCGGGTAGCTGTGCCGCTGCCATGGCAACGTTCCTGACCACTCTCCCATCGGCTGTATATCGATGAAAAACTGTAGTTTATCAAAAATTGGTTCAGACGAAACTTTTGAATAGAACGATATGCTATCAGCGCCAAGCACGTTGAGAGATATGGACATAGCTGATTGTTTTCCACCGCCAATTTGACCCGACTTGCCGCAATACACTCCTTCTAAAGGCGAAATATCGGTAACCGTCCACAAATAAAACCCGGATGTGTTCCACGGAAATTGACTGAAATTGCCTGTCTCAAAATCCTCAACAATAAGCCAGACAGTTGGATAGTAGGAAGCCGAAGCGTTATAGCCTCCGGAAGAAAGCTGGTAATTAAGTTCGGCAATTGTACCAGCAGGTGCACTATTGCTTACCGTAGCCACAAATTGTGCATTTACCGATGCACCTGCAGCCATAGCACCTAACTGACAAACCGGCGATGTAATGCTTACCCAGGGATTAGTGGTGGTAAGCGTTCCGGTGGTGTTCAGGCATACACTGCCGCCATTGTTCATGGATGAAATTTTGAATGTTACTGTTTCGCCGGGATCGAGTTTGCCGTTGCCATTACCGCCACTTATGTCATCAATCATAAGACCGCCCGCTGCCAATGAAGGAGCCAGGCAAGTGATTGTAAACTCCGAAAGCCAGGTTGCTCCTGATGTAGCTTTCAGTACAAAATGAACCACGTGTCCATTCGGAACAGTATCCGAAATTTTAAAAGTAAACGCATTGGCAATACTAACCGTATCGCCGGCAGCTATGGAATTGTATAGTTCAGTACTGTCGGTTATTGTGATATAGGGATCGGAAGTAGTAAGTTTCACCATTACACCCGAAGCATCTGTTCCGCCCACATTGCGCATCCCGGTTGTCAACAATATGGTTTCGCCAAAATCGGGCAAACCATTCTGATTACCCGAAAGATCATTTAAACTACTGTTGGCATAAATTACATACGGTCCTGCAACTGTTTCAAAAGCAAAATTGTAAGAAACGGGTACACAGTTGTATCCCGAAACAACAAGTTTTGCACTGCAGGGATCCAGGATCATTACATCGAAATTAATGACGGCATGACCGGAAGCATCTGTTACTGACTTACCGATTATCAAGCCGTCTTTCATGGCCACACAGGTCAAACCAGCAGCAGGCGAACTTCCGGAAGTAATATTTATGTTAATTGAAGTTGTGCCAACTGAAACCGTAGCGGGATAGGTCGTATTTATCGTAATAGGATTATCAGTAAAAACGGCTAATGCAGGGTCTCCCAGTACGTTGCAATCGTAGAAACACCAGCGCAAAGCACCGGGTTCCCATTGTCCGGGAGCGGTAACAAACGAAGCCGTTGCTATTTTTGATTCCATGTGTGCCCGCCCGATCCGGTTGAGGCTGTCGCTGTATAAGGCATCCATATATTCTCGGTGAAGGTGAGCCGACGGACCTTCGGTCTGACCCTCGTTAAACCATCCGTAGCGGGAGTTACCCACAAAGGCGGCAGCAAAATTGTCGATGGACACCATTTTTTCGGCTATGCAGTCGTTGTAATCGAAGGCACCGCATAAGCAGCCATGCGAGTACACAATTGTATAGTTATGAGTAACGCCATTCAAACCCGAAAAATTCGCATTGGTAATGTCCGAATTATACATTTTCATTGTGTATGTTTCATTGGCATGTCCCACATGGTTAAACATCGGGCGCCCCTGGTTGAGGTGATTCATCAGATCCTGGGCCGACCAGTTCGTGGTTTCATCGTACATATAATCAAACGGATAGGAAGTCGGAATACCGGTGGTTGTGTAACCGTTGTCGGTGCGTGTACCTTTAAGCAGTTCAAGGTAGTCGCTTCCCCAGGTATCCGGATTCGAATAAAGATTTTCGCCGGCCATCAATATATTGCGGAATTCGCCCAAAACCGGGGTAAACTGGTATTTATAGCTTTTATTAAGCATGCGGTTCAGTTCAGCCGTATTACTGAACGACATACGGGCCACTGCAATATCCGGCAGAAGGTCATCTTCGCCTGGTTCGCCCCATTTTGCATCGCCATCGGTGTTCCAGTTGCCATCAAGGGCCGAGTAGTACAAATCGGCCGGTATATTCTGATCGGTGTAGCCCGAGCCCGAAATTACCGAACAATAAAATCCACGGTGTGGTATCAATTCATCATCTCCGGCAAGTAAAACATACTGAATTCCGTGGGTCTGGTATTCCTGGATAATGAAATTCCGCATTTTTTCAGGCAGATCCATACCCGTCATTAAAGAATTGATACTGTCTGTTGTGGCTACCAGCGAGGTGATGCCTTCTTTTAGATAATTTGATTTAAAACTGCCAAAAGAGTTTTTAAAGTTGGGGGTGGTGATGATCAGGTAATCGTAATTGTTGGTCACGGACCGCTGCCTGTTGCTATAGGCCTGATCCATAGCTTTGTTATCAGCCAATCGTAAAACACCGCTGTTCCCGGTTGATAAATTCTCCAACGCTTTTATGGCTTTGGCTTCAGGAGCAGTGCGAACAACTACTTTGGCGGTGGCATAATACGAAAGTTTCCCGGTAACAGGGTTGTACCTCACCGGCGTAAAAGTAGTGAGGGCAAACGACCTTCCATTTAGAAAAGCAGTTATCAATTGTCCTTTCGGATCGGCAGGAAAGGTAGAATTTTTGGAATAAACGGCTTCATCTTTTAAAAAAGCACCTGAGCTACCTATCGAAACAGGGCTCACTTCCTGTTGCGGATACAGGTTAAATTTTCCGGAAAGTGTTACCTCATCCGAAAAAACAATTTCAATTCCCGTAGCCGACTCGCCCGGCGGAAGCATCAGATTTACTTTTCGATAAGGCAAGGCCGGCTGTCCGGGCACAGAAGTAAGCAGCGAATTACCAAATTCAAGCATTTGATATTCAGCATTATGGCGTAAGACAGGGTTACTGAATTGATAAACCTGTTCCACTTTGCCGGCTATGCCTGAAAGTGAAAGAAGAAGAAAAAGACCGGTTAGAAAAGTAACTGATTTCATGGGAATTAGTGTTTTGTTGATAGTGTTATTCGGATGCCAAATTTCAGTAAAAAAGCAATATACTTTACAAATATAATCAATTGAAGATGAAAAGAAAATACGCAAGATGAAGAACATCTGCAGAATGATGAGATGAATTGAATTTGTATATTTGCTGTATCAAAAAATCAAATTGCTCTCAACGACAATTTATAGTGCTAAACGGATTGCCAGAGTTTCGTATATGCCTGATTTGAAAATATATTTACTTGCCCTGGCAGCAGGAACCAGCTATCAAAAAAACTTGAAAAATCACTGAGAATAAGCCTTTTATGCATAAATTAAGCACGGTAATAATAACTCTGAACGAGGAAAAACGCATTCGTCAAACGCTCGAATCGGTGAAATGGTGCGATGAAATCATTGTTGTCGACTCAGGCAGCACCGATAAAACCCTCGAAATTTGCAAGGAATACAGCAATTGCAAGGTTTATAGCCAGGTTTTTCTAGGATTTGGACCTCAAAAGAAATTTGCAGTCGGTAAAGCCTCCCACGACTGGATACTGGCTATTGACGCCGACGAAGTGGTCACCGATGCTTTAAAAGATGAAATTTGCGGAATTCTTTCACTTCCGGTTATTGCTGATACCGGTTTCTATATACCTATTACTCATATTTTTATGAAAAGGGTATTCAATCATGGGGCCGAAAGCAAGCAGCCTCATCTCCGTTTTTTTAATAAACAGTACGGCAATTTTAACACATTGAAATTGCACGAAGGTGTTGAAATCAACGGTTCACAATCGTATCTCAAAAACGAAATACTACATTACAGTTACACTGATATTTATCATTACTTTCAGAAATTTAACGATTATTCCGAAACATATAAGAATGAAGCGGGTAAAAACGGCAAAAAAACGGGTAAACTAATGCCTGTCTTCAGGCTTCCACTCGATTTTTTTAAACAATACTTCGTCCGGGGTAACTTTATGAATGGATATCCAGGCTTTGTGTGGTCGATTTATTCGGCATTTTATATTTTTGTTAAATACACAAAACTTTACGAATCGAATCTCAAAAAATAGACTATGCTTTCCACAATTATACTTTTCGTTCTTATCTTCACGGTAGTCGTTTGCTTGTTTCTTACGATACAATACAGTCTTTTTCTGCCTCCTGTTAAGGGTTTGCCGGTGCTGATGTATCACAAAGTCAGTGAGGATACTAACGATCCTTTGACCATCTCCATCCGGAATCTCGAAAAGCATTTCGCGTATCTTAGCGAAAATGCCTATACCTGCCTGGATTTGAACCAGGTTATTGATAGTAAGGCAGTTAAAATTCCGTCACACAGTTTTGTGCTCACTTTCGACGATGCTTACCTGAATAATCTTGAGTACTTATATCCCATGTTGCAGAAATATGGTTTTCATGCAACCATCATGCTTCCGGTGGGTTTTTTAGGTAAATTTAACGGCTGGGACCAGGGCAGCGATCCGATCATGTCGTACGAACAACTACGTTCGATTGACAGCCGTTTTGTCAGTTTCGGGTTGCATACTTACGGGCATATATCGCTTAAAAATTCGTCTTTTGCTGCTGTAACTGCTGATCTGGATAAATGTAAACAGGAATTAACCAGCCATGGAATCCATTTTTTACCTGTACTTGCCTATCCTTATGGTGCTTACCCTAAAGAAAGCGTTCAGAAACAAGCACTTTTTAACCTACTAGAAAAATCAGGAATCCGCTATGGATTCAGGATTGGCAACAAGATTAACAAATGGCCGATTAAAAACCGCTACGAAGTAAAACGCATTGATATCAGGGGCGATGATTCGTTCTGGACATTTAAAACAAAACTTAAGAAAGGCCGGGTTAAAATGTTCTGAAACTAAAATCTGTTCGAATGGGAATGGTGTATACAGCCTGTATGGGGCAAAAAAAATCTATTTTCCTAACCTGGACAAGCCAGAACCGTTCGGCTGAGCTCAC
>CAIXAQ010000825.1 GCA_903917425.1 uncultured Bacteroidales bacterium | reverse complement strand
GTTTCCCTTGGGAACTTTTGTCGTAAATGTGATTGGTTGTTTCCTGATCGGACTTATTTATGGTATTGCTGAAAAAGGAAATTTCCTGAATACTGAATGGCGCTTGTTCCTGACTGTTGGATTCTGCGGCGGGTTCACAACATTTTCTGCATTTGCTGCCGAAAATATGGCCATGCTTCGCGATAACGAATTTTTTAACTTTTTTTTATACACAGGCAGCAGCATTTTTGTTGGCTTGCTTGCTACTTTTGCAGGTATCATGCTTATTAAAATCTTATAACATGAAGACAAATGATACTGTTAAAATTTTAAGGGTTTACAGCAGTTCCACTGATAAACTTAAACATACTCCTCTGTACGAGATGATTGTCTTTGCCGCCAGGCGCAATGGCCTGGCCGGAGCGACTGTTCACAAGGGAGTAATGGGTTTCGGCGGAAGCAGCGTGGTACATTCGGCAAAATTTTGGGAAACCAACGACAAGCTACCGGTTGTGGTCGAAATAATCGACGAGAGCTCAAAGATTGAAGCTTTCGTTGAGGTAATAAGGCCTTTCCTCGAAACTATGCGTTACGGCTGCCTGGTAACGGTTGAAGATGTCAAAGTGCTTTTATACAAGGCGGGGGAAAAGAAATCGGTATTTGAACTATAGACGTTTCTCCGTAATTCCCTTTTTACTTTACCCTTTTCTATTAACTATTAACCAGATATTTTAGCTTTATTAATTAAAAAAATAGTATAGCAAGGAATTGATCTACTTCAACTTATCTTTAAACACCTTTCTGAATTTCTCCAGTTTTGGCGCAATCACAAAAGTACAATAGGGCGCATTGCCGTTTTGGTCGTAATAATTCTGGTGATAGTCTTCAGCATTATAAAAAACTACCGCCGGACTGATTTCGGTTACTATGGGTTTATCAAAGGCTTTCTCTGCATTCAGTTTTGCCTTGTATGCTTCGGCAAGTTGTTTCTGCTGTTCGTTATGATAAAAAATAGCCGAACGATATTGGCTTCCCTGGTCGGCTCCCTGGCGGTTGAGGGTGGTAGGATCGTGGCTTGCCCAGAAGGCTTCGAGTAATTCATCATACGTTATTACTGCCGGATCGTAAACAATCCGGCATGCCTCGGCGTGACCGGTCAGGCCTGAGCAAACTTCCCTATAAGTCGGATTCTTGATTTTACCACCGGTATATCCAGAAGATACTGATATCACACCTTTAAGTTCCTGGAAAACCGCTTCGACGCACCAGAAGCATCCTGATGCAAATGTGGCAGTATCTGTATTTATTCCCTGTGCTGAAATGTCCATGTGTTGATTGTTTTTGAGTGTATTGCTCCTGCAACCTGCTATTAAAAGGAATGAGAAAATAAATAGAATATATCTGTGCATCGTTTTAATATCGTTGTTAATGAAACAGTTTTCACTGGTAATAGTTCGACATTGGTATTCTGTTTTTAAAATTTAAGCAGTCAATCGTTGCCAATAGCATAGCAGGAATCCCGGGAAATGAGAAAAATATTAACAATTTTGCGTTCGTAAATAAAAACTTAGTACTTTTGCAGCAGTTCTTTATACCATCACTTATCAAGAAAGGCTGAGGGAAATGGACCTTTGAAGCCTTGACAACCTGTCCGATTTTTCTGGACAAGGTGCCACATCCAACCGCTCATGGCGGAAAGATAAGATTGGAATCAGTTTTGCGATATCGGATCCGCTATATCTTCGAAACTCTTCTGACTTATCGGGAGAGTTTTTTTTATGCTCTTTCCGGTAGCTCTTTCAGGTAAGTGATTAGTTAATTGTTAACCAATAAAAATCACATACCATGAACAAAATCACACAAATTATCCATTCCATCCTCGTTGATGAACTTACCGGTTCCATTTCGGTTCCTATTTATCAAACTGCAACTTATGTGCAGGAGGCTCCCGGCGTAAACAAAGGTTTCGAGTATGCGCGTACCGGCAATCCTACCCGCGCTGCGCTGGAGAAAATCATTGCACAACTCGAATGTGGTGTCGCCGGTTTTGCATTTGCAACAGGATTAGCGGCCATTGATGCCATAATGAAAACTCTGAAATCGGGCGACGAGATTGTTGCCGTCGATGATATTTACGGCGGGGCTTACAGGCTTTTTACGCATATCTATCAAAAATTTGGTATTAAAATCCATTACGTCGATACCACTGATGCTTCGAATATTTCGGAATACCTGAATGCGAATACGAAATTAGTCTGGCTCGAATCGCCTACAAATCCTACCCTTAAGATCTCGGATATAAAAACCATTGCGCACCTGGCTCATGAAGCAGGAGCCCTGGTTGTGATCGACAATACGTTTGCAACGCCAGTTGCTCAAAATCCGATTGAACTGGGTGCCGATATTGTGATGCACAGCGGTACCAAATACCTTGGAGGTCATTCGGATTTATTGGCAGGATTGGTCGTTGTTAACAGCGAGAAATTAGCCGAAGAAATTAAATTTATCCAGAAGTCGTCCGGCGGAGTTCTTGGACCACAAGATTGCTGGCTCGTGATACGCGGTATCGAAACGGTGGCCCTGCGTGTTGAACGCCAATGCGAAAATGCTGTAAAAATTG
>CAIXAQ010000824.1 GCA_903917425.1 uncultured Bacteroidales bacterium | reverse complement strand
CCTCATTGTCGTTTTTGGATTCCGGTTTATCGTTGAATTTATTAAAGAGCCGCAGGTAGCTTTCGAAAGTTCAATGGCATTAAATATGGGTCAGTTGCTTTCTATCCCTTTAATTATAGCCGGAATTGTAATACTGGCAATGAAACCGAAGATCACGAAATAATGTATTATAAAAAGCAGAAATGATTGTCAATTCAGATGATTAACAAAAAAGGGAGCCGAGGCTCCCTTTTTTGTTGAAAAGAATTCAACTTATTTCATGGCACCGGTTCGTTCGTTCAGGAATTTATCGACCCTTGCCGACAGATCCTTTTGGTTGTACTCATCGGAAATTTGCTTCAATGTATTGAAGAAACCAAATGCTTCATTCAGATCTTCGTCGTAGTTGCTCCTGAATTCAGGGTTGAGTGACAGGTAATAATCCGCATTCTGCTGGTAAATCTCCATCAGCCTGTTTGCGAGCTTGTTACCTTTGTCGAAAGCACCGGCCTTAAAATACACATCCACAAATTGTATCATATAATAGTCGAAATGCACCTTGTTGTCGGGGAAAATCTGCTGTACATAATCACAAACCTTTACCGCTGAGTCCATCTTATTTTCAATAGTAAGTTTACGTGCCAGGCGCGCAAAATTCTGTTTTGGAATCATCGTATTGCGGTAGCTTTCGCGGTCCACATATACACCCGGAGCATTCAGGTTGCCCCATTTGCATTTGTTCATCAGAATATCATACGAAATATCTGAATTTACACTTCCGACGCCTTTTACAAAGTCGCGGTCATCCTGTTTTACAGGCATAAAACGATAGACAAAACCTTCCTGGTAACAGTATTTATCCACATCTACGGCATCGCTTACGCTCGAAGGGCTTGCAAAATAAACCGGGCGTTTGAACTTGTTTTTAGCCAGAAAATCGAGCAGCATCAGGTCGTTTTTGTACAGGTAGTTCGATTTTATATCCCATTCCACAGTACCTACAACCCTGTCGGCCATGCTTGCAGGAACGATTCCGTTTTTAACCATCGAAGCCGAATCAACCGTGATCTTCACTTTCTTGGTAGGATAAATGGCGATAGAACGCGATCCGGACTGAAACCTGGAAGATGGATCTTCGCTGGCAATTAAGTCCATCAAATCCTGAAGCTCTACTCTATCCTGAAGTTGCCCTGAGTAGGCCGAAACCTCATTTATTCCCTTATTGTATTGATCGTACGAAAGTGTGAAAGGCAAAGCCTCGGAATCATAAATTTTTCGCATAAGCTGATGCACATACCAGTCGCCTGACGAAAGCATGAAATTTACAACTCTTACATCGGTACGCACGCCTTCCACTTCCTGGGCATACCAGAGAGGGAAGGTATCGTTATCGCCGTTTGTGATTAGAATCGCATTGGGAGCGCAGGAGTTAAGGTAGTCGACTGCAAAATCGCGAGCCGAAAATTTGTTGGCACGGGTATGATCATCCCAGCCTTCTTTTGCCATAATTGCCGGAACCAGCAACAGGCATACCGCAGTAATAGGGATGGCTATGTATTTTTCATTCACTTTTTTGAGCATATCCCATAATGCCAGTACACCCAAACCTATCCACATCGCAAAAGCGTAGAACGATCCTGCGAAAGCATAATCCCGCTCACGGGGCTGGTATGGCGTAATATTGAGATACAAAACAATTGCAAGCCCGGTCATGAAAAAGAGCAACAGAACTACAAGAAAACCATCGCTGTGCTTGCGCAGATGGTAGAACAATCCTACAAGCCCAAGTATCAAAGGCAGGAAATAAAATTTGTTGTGAGCCGCGTTCGACATGCTATCGGGTAAATCAGACTGATCGCCCAGTCTTGCATTGTCGAGAACCGGTATTCCGCTTATCCAGTTACCGTAGCGAATGCCACCAGGACTTTCGATGTCATTTTGCCTTCCGACAAAATTCCAGAAGAAATAGCGCATATACATATGCCCTACCTGGTAACTCAGGAAAAACCGCACGTTTTCAATAAAAGTCGGTTTGTAAAGGGTTTCAGTTTTGCCATCGTCATTCACCACATCAATAGGAGTACCCTTTATCTGTCCCCACGATTTGTAGGCGGAGATGTGACTTGGTTTCTGGTTGCTCCACATACGAGGGAAAATGGTGCAGAATGCCTTATCATAATTTGGATTGGTATTTTTCCTGTCATCGGTCATCACATATTTTCCCTTTTTTGTATCTTTTACATAAAAAGGTGTACCGTCAGAATACGGATCTTGTTTATCCTGCGGAGCGTTATAATATTGCCCGTAAACTACCGGCCATGTGCCATATTGCTCGCGGTTGAGATACGAAAGGAGACTTACTGCATCGCTTGGTTCATTCTCGTTAATAGGTGTATTCGTATTTGAACGGATTACCAACATGAAAAATGAGGAATACCCGATGAGTAGGAATGTTATCGAGAGGAAAACGGTGTTCGCTGCCGAACGCACCTGCCCGCGGTTCAAGCGGCCGGGTTCGCTCTTATACCAGTAATAAACTCCCACTACAAAAAGCAAACCAATGAATGTTGTCCATGAAAATACAGCTAACAAAAGCATCAGTGCTCCGCCAACCAGGTAGTTCACCGTAGAGTGCTTCGACTGGTATGTAAACCGG
>CAIXAQ010000823.1 GCA_903917425.1 uncultured Bacteroidales bacterium | reverse complement strand
GTGATATTACGCTAAGGGGGAAATTGATTTAACAGGAGAGTTGATCAAACAAAAGTATAAACTAAAAACCGACGAACCCGTTTCAGCAGTTGTATCGGTTTTTTATTACGTATGAATAGCAAAATCTTTTTTTACATATGGAATTTTTCTTCCCTCGCCAGCATTTCAACAATCTCTTTAATCCGCTTCTCTCTTGTTTCTGGTCTTTTGGCTGTTTGTATGCGCCATGCAACAGCATATTTATTTGCTTTGTTGAGTGATTCATAAAAAGCGCTGGCCTTGCTGTCTTTTGATAGTTCGATAATAAAATCCTGGGGCATAGTCATTGAACTTTGCGGATCATAGGCAATTTCCCAGCGACCATCGGCTTTTGCCGCCTCTGCTTCCTTTATACCGGCAGGTTTCATCCTTCCTTCTTTTACTAATCGTGCCACATGTTCAATATTCCGTTTCGACCAAAGACTTTTAGGTCGCCGGGGTGTAAAACGCTGCATGTACGAAAGTTCGTCAATCGATTTTATTTGACCGTCGATCCAGCCATAACACAGGGCTACATCCAAAGCTTCGGTATATATGACCGAAGCAATGCCCGAACCTTTTTTAAACATCTGAAGCCAGATGCCTTTCGAAACGGCGTGATTTTGCTCCAGCCACTGTTCCCATTCTGAAGGCGATGAAAACGGGATCAACAGAAGATCAGGTTTGTTCGGTTTGCTTTTATTTTCCACAGCCATTTAACAAAATTAGAATTCCCGGGAACGAATTACTGAATTTTCTGCAGTTTCAGGATCGTTATCTTTTGCAGGAATGGTTCTCTTTTTAAACCAGTTCATTGGATTTAAGTATGATTTGTATTTCTGCAGAAGTTCTTTTCCCAGCAAAAATCCACCCACCCAGAAAGTTATTTCACCCAGTACGATTACCACTGTAGTAACCCATATTTTGGTTTTGCCGTTAGCTTCCAGAAACGGAACCGCTAGTAATGATGAAAATAGTAAGGTGGAAAGTATAATTAAAAATATCCCTGTTTTGAATTTCCGGTTTTTCTGCATCTCATTCCTTTTTTAAACAAACCAATGCAGGGGAATAAACTTTATTTCCTGAGTGGTATTTAGTTGATTGAATAGGTTCCGGGTTCAAGGTTCTAGGTTTCAGTGTTACAACGTTTCAGTGTTTCAAGGTTTCAGGTTCTAGCTTCCCGTTTCCCGTTTCCAGATTCCAGATTACCGGTTTCGGCGTTTCAAAGTTTCAGGTTCCAGATTCAAGGCTTCGGGTTTCAGAGTTTCATCTGCCCTGCTTTGTAAATCGCAATCCGTCATTCGAAAATCCGCAATCCTACATCCGCAATCCTACATCCTACATCCTACATCCTACATCCTACATCCTACATCCTACATCCGCAATCCGCAATCCCCAATCCGCCATCCGCAATCGTAAACTCTTATTTCCCCCTCAGTTTCCACTTCTTCTTTTCTTCCTTGTAAGCTTTCTTGTTCTCTTTCGACATGATCATGGTTTCTTTCATTCCCCCGAGGAACGATTTAAGGATGATATTAAAACCTCCTTTATTCATGTCCCTTTCGGCCTTGAATTTAACCACTTTTGGCGGAGAATCGGCTGAAAGCGGGTTGTTTGTACTGAGGTAGGTGTTTGCCGCAAAAGCAACCACATCATTCTGCCATTTTTTGCCTGCCACTTTCAGGTCAACATTGAGGTCGTGGTATAAAAACTTCATGGTACCGCTTGCATTTGTGTTAAACGCTGTAGCCGATAGTGTAATTTCATCAACTGCACCCTTACTGATTTTTGCCGGAGTATAAGCTAAAAGTAACTGGTTCAGATCAAGCAAATTAAATTTACCTGCTTTGATATCTATACTGAATTGTGGTTTAGCGTAGCTGTAAGCCACATTCAGGTTTAACAGAACTTTATTTTCGATATAAGCCGATGCGTTCAGTTTAAGCAACCCGCCAGGATCAAGATTGGTAATGTTTTCAGCCGTGAGCGTTCCGCGCCCAACTGATACCCTGGCTGTTTTTCCATCCTCTTTTCGTTCAACATTAACCAGACTGACGTTAGTGGCTTTTACCTGCTTAACCATCAGCGGCATTGGAATTGCAGTGATTTTTTGCCCCAGATACTTTGGGAATTTAGTCTTATCGACGGGTTTGGATTTATCTTTATACAGTGATAATTCCAAGGAGTCAATCCGTATTTCATCGATAAATAATTTCCGGTGGTATACCAGTGAATCGAAATTCAGCCCCTTAATATTTAACGCTCCCAAACTTCCTGAAAAATTTGTTTTCTGGTACCTGGTCTTAGCCTGTAGTAAGGCATTGCTGACATTTGGCTTAAACAAAATACCTTTCAGATTAATCGATTTATCTCTGTACGAAAGAAGAAAGGATCGCAGAGAAATATGGTAGGTGCTGTCAGCCGTTTGGAGATCCAGCATTTTTAAACCGGTAGTAAAATCGGCGAAATGGTATGTCAGGGAATCAACCGATTTCTGAACCTCAAGTGTGTCAAGGGTTAATTTGAAATCCTTAAAACTTACATCCTTTAAAGCTTCATTCTTCATTTTTCCGGTAAGTTCCCCTATCGATACTTCAATATGATTGTAAGAAATCTGATCTTTGCCTTGCTGCTGTTTTATCAATAAATCACTGACCGAAATATTGAATTTTTTGACTTCTATTTCCCTTAGTTTAGCCGTATTGGTAACATGTATTGATGCATCTGTTAATTCGAATTCTTTCAGCAGAAAGGATTCAATTGGCTTTTTCCCGCTTTTCTTCACCTCCGCAGCAACTACGGTCGAATCTTTAAATGGAAAGAATATAGGTATCGCGTCAGTAATCAATAATTCAACCTCAGGTTTTGTGATTTCAATTCTTTCCAGTTGAAGTATGCCCGATTTTAACAAAGTGGAGATTTGCACGTTTGTGAGCAAAATTTTATGGGTGCTGAGCCGGAATGAACTGTTGATGTATGGATATTCTTTCAGTGGCTTGAGCCTGGGCTGAATGGATGCATTAATTACCCTGATGTTTCCCTGAAAAGGATCGACACGAAGTTTTTCGAACTTCAGTTCGTACACATCCGAAATAATGCTCGAATTGAAACTTTTAAGAAGTGCTGCCGAAAGCAACTGGTTGAAATTCCTGTATACATAAATTCCTGCTATCGAGATAATTACAATAAGAGATGCCAGAACCCATAACAGTATTTTTCTGACCGGGTGCTTTTTTTTTGTGATGATTGGATTTGTTTCCATAATTCCATCCGTTCTTAATTAATTCGAAATTTGAATATTCTCAGAGTTTCTAGCTAATTGCGTAAACTACTTAAACTGTAAAAAATTATCAAATAAACTTTTCAGATATAAATTAGTGACCAAGCAAAATTTAGGGAAACGATATGTAACTTTACCTTTGACTTTTGACCTTCGACTTTCTACTTCACTTTGTGCTTTATTTTTAAGTTCGAAAATATGGATTGCAATGCCAGTGTCAGATTTTTCTGGGTATCGGCATTATTATCGACTGTTTTTCTGGCTCCGCTTGTCCAGAGCAAGGCTTGTGTTTTTGTATCGAACATCTGAATATACAGATAGGCTTCGTCAGCGCGATGCTCGGTTATTTGTCCTCCTGAAACCGGTACAGAAACACCGCCATAATAGCCAGGCCCGCCATAATAGCCATACCCCGGTGCAGCAACGGCAACTCCAACGCTGACTGTGGGTGCCTGCTTGTAAGCCATTTTAGCGTCAATACCCATGCCGAATTTAAAAATAGCATCCGGGTTTTCGTTGTCGAGTACCATTCCTTTCTTTTTCAGACAATCATTTGATGCATACAGTACTAATTTGCTGT
>CAIXAQ010000822.1 GCA_903917425.1 uncultured Bacteroidales bacterium | reverse complement strand
TTGAATAATCTAATAAGACCTGGTGTAGTACCAGTAAGCATAGCATGTAAAATCCCATCTATATCTTTTGCATTAGTTGGTGTTAAGATATGAAAAATATCAGAAGCTAATAACATATCGTCAATATTGCAAGTGCAGCAATATGACAGGGCGATTCACATTATGGCGATGTTATTGATAGGGTTTGGTTTTTTAATGGTTTTTGTCAAAAAATATGGACGCTCAGCATTAACAGCAACATTTTTGCTGGTAAGCATTTCGTTACCACTGTATATGTCCATCAGGGGACTCGGCGTTTTTGAATCAAAGGGGGAAATAGAGCAATTGATACTGGCTGAATTTGGAGCAGCCAGCCTGTTAATTGCTGCAGGAGCTATTTTAGGGAGAATAAAGATTTTCCAATACTTAATACTCGGTTTATTATTTATCCCCTTTTATATGTTAAATGAATTGATCGTTGTTGCCGATTATTTTCATTTTGTGGGTAAAATTGCGGATACGGGAGGCTCGATTGTTATACATGCCTTTGGAGCTCTTTTTGGTATTTCTGCCGCAATTTCATTGACTACAAAAAAGGATATGGAAGTTCCGATAATATCAGATGCTACGACAGATAAATATTCGGTTTTAGGGAGTATGGTGCTATGGGTATTCTGGCCAAGTTTTTGCGCTGCACTTGTTCCCGTTGAAGCAATACCACATACGGTTGTTAATGTCTTTTTAGCCTTATGCGGATCAACAATTGCAACCTATATTGCATCCGTATTTATCCGGGGAAAAGTTCATATAGCCGACATTGCCAATGCTGCCCTTGCCGGTGGTGTTGCAATTGGTGCTACCTGCGATTTTGCCACTCATCCTCAGGCAATGATTATAGGCGTTATAGCTGGAGCTATCTCTACCATCGGGTTTGCAATATTACAGGACAAACAACAAAAATTTCACAGGATAATAGATACCTGCGGAGTTTCAAATCTTCACGGCATTCCTGGCATTTTCGGCGGTCTTGCTGCAATTCTGATTGTTCCAGGGCTTGATATTTCTGCGCAGCTAAAAGGGATATTAATAACGGTAGTACTGGCAATAGTTGCAGGGTTTCTGGGCGGAAAAATTATTTCATTTTTTGGGAAAACTGCTGAAATATACAACGATAATGCAGAATTTGCAGATGCTGATTAACGGATCGGGATGGCAATTTTTCACCTAATCAGTATTTGCTTTTTTGAGAGTACTTAAATTACCTGTCGGGATTTACTTCTTCAGGCCACCGCTTCCATTCTGGTTCTGCGGAACAGCAACAGCATAAAAAACAAACTTATAATAAAAAACACGGTAATAGCAAGCACCGAATAACGCATACTGCCGGTAATAGCTTCGATAACGCCAAAGCTGAAAGTGCCTGCCACCGTTGCCAGTTTCTCCATCACATCGTAAAAACTAAAGAACGAAGTATGGTCGGTAGTATCGCAGGGAAGCATCTTAGAGTATGTGCTCCGCGCAATGGATTGTGAGCCGCCCATTACAATACCAATAAAAAACGCGGCAGTCACAAATTGCAGGGTATTGGTGATAAAATAGGCGCCAATGCAAATGAGCGTCCACGAAATAATGGTGATAATAAGCGATGGAATATTGCCGAGTTTTTCTGAGATACGGGCAAACATCCATGCACCCAGCATTCCTACTAATTGTATCCCAAGTATGGTGGCTATCAGTACATCTTCTTTTATACCCATCTCCTTTTCACCGTAAGTAGCGGCCATAAACATGGTAGTAAGGACACCCATCATTAAAAAGAAAAAGCCGGTGAGGAACATGCTGAGTTTGTACGATTTCTGTATTTGTTTGAAAACCACGCGCAATTCCCTGTATCCATTGGTAAGCACCGAGTCCCTCGACATTCTTTTACGGAAAGTATATTTGGGTAACCTGCTGAAAGTAATCTGCGAAAAGGCGATCCACCATATAAAAACACTGAGGAACGAAATCCTCGCCGATAAGGAACTGCCGGGAGCTATGCCGAATAAACCCGGTTTCATGATCATCAAAAGGTTGAACAGCAACAGCACAACTCCACCCAGGTAACCCATGGAATACCCGCGTGCACTGATGCGGTCCTGGTCTTTAGCTTCGGCAATTACAGGCAGGAACGAGTTATAAAATACAATACTGCCGCCATAGCCGATGGTTCCTAAGGCAAAGGCAATTATTCCCAGTTCAATATGATCTTTATCGAAGAAAAACAAGGCTCCGCAGGCTGTGGCACCTATCAGGGTGAATGCGCGCATAAAACCCTTGCGGCGACCGGTATAGTCCGCCATGGAGGAAAACAGAGGCGATCCGATAGCTACAAGCAGGTATGCGGCGGCAATTGCCCACGAATAAAGTACAGTGTTTATTACAGGTGCCCCGAAGAATGAGATGGTGAAGTTGTCACCAGTCCGGGTAACGGCATTATAGTATATAGGGAAAATGGCGGATGCAATGGTGAGCTGGTAAACCGAATTGGCCCAGTCGTACATCACCCAGCCACGTACGACACGTTTATCGCCTTTAACTATGTTTTGAACATCTTTGCGGTTAATCAAGGTACCTCCTTGTTTTAGGACTGCTACGAAAGATACAGATTTTTAAAAGAAAAGTAATAAAACATGGCAAAGATAATTAGTTCTACTG
>CAIXAQ010000821.1 GCA_903917425.1 uncultured Bacteroidales bacterium | reverse complement strand
GCAATGGCTGTTTTTATAGTCTTAACAACGTGGTTGGTAGCGCTGGTAGGATCAACGACTATGGATGAGGAATTTCCGCCAAAATCGGTTAAACCATAAAAATCCGGTGTCGTATTCTCAAAGGTAACGGGCAGGTTCAATACTGTTGGCGGAGGTGTGCTACCGAATTCCATATCATCCCAGTAGTAGGTCTGCACGCCGGCTGCGGCACCGGTGGTCCCGAAATTAAAGAAAATGGTTGCTTTGTTGTAGGTATTGGTAAAATTTATAGCTGCCGTTCCTGTGGCCTGGTTGCTGAAGTTGAAAACCAGCGTTTGCCATGCGGATGCCACGGTGGTTAACACTTCGGTTTCTACGCTGATGCCGGCATTGGCAGCATTTTCCACTTTCAGGCGGATGGGCGTTCCGGCTGTGGGTGACCATACCCTTACGCTCATGCTGGTTGACCCGGCTATAAATGGAATCGGTGTGGCAAATCCAACGACTCCGCCTACGGTGGTTCCTGCCCAGGTTTCGGCAATGGCCGTTTTTATAGTCTTAACAACATGGTTGGTGGCGCTGGTAGGATCCACAACAATTTCGGATGAATTTCCTCCAAAATCAGTCAATCCATAATAATTCGGTGTGGTATTTTCGAAAGTTACGGGCAGATTTAATGCTTGTCCAAAAGTGAATACTGACAGCATCGTGCCGAGTAGAATGAGTAGTAACGATTTATTCATGGAGGATTGGTTTTGAGATAGTTTTTTTAATTAGTGGATTTTCATTTGCTGCAGTAGTGTTAAACCGGACTGCTAAAATATTACGTTAAGCAATACATTATACTATTTTACGGTACATCAAAAATGCTCAGAATCCCCGGAATGATTACATCATTATTACATCAGGCAAGTAAAAATTAAAATGCAAACTGCTATATATAAGGCAAATAGAAATTAAAATGCAATTAATAATATCATAATATATATGTATTGTAGTTATTTGAATATTCATTCTGCACAGGTAATAAATTTTTGCATCCCGGGAAAAATTCAAGCCCCAAAATCAAGATTTCTTAATCCATGTTTTTATATGGACATTCTGGAATGTGAAATTTTGAATTTATAATTGGCGATGGGTAAATTTAGATCGTTTGCTGTAGATTTTAAAATAAGGATACGATTAAAGCTTCATCATAAAATCGGTAAGATTTATATTCCTGTCGATCCCTAATTTTTTGCGGATGCGGTAACGGCTTATTTCAACACCACGGGTACTTATATTCATTAGTGTTGCTATTTCCTTGCTGGATATATTCATCCGCAGATAGGCGCAAAGCCGGAGTTCACTTGGGCTGAGGTCGGTATTTTGAGTTTTTAGTTTTTTGAATAAATCTTCATGCACCTGCTCCACATGCATATTGAAAACCTGCCATTGTTTTTCGTTGTCAATTTCTTTTCCAATATGTTTGATGTATTTGCCCAGTTCATTCTTTATAGTATCATCATTCAGCACGTTTTTTATCCTGCTGAGCTCATTCTTTAATTTGGTAAGTATCCCATTCTTTTGAATGATCGACATGGTAGCATTGGCAAGTTCCTTTTCCTTATGAATGATTTCAAGGTTCAGCTTTTCATTCCTCAGGATGCTCATTTCCATTTCCGCAAGCAGGGCTGCTTCTTTCAACTGCAGCTCCCGCTGCTTATATTTGGTTCTCTGTGCCTCAGTTTCTTTAAGATGTGATTTTTCAACCCTTTTTAAGGATACCCTGTATAAGGTGTACAAAAGAAAAACGATCAGCAGCAGATAGATAAACCATGCGTAGATAGTTGTGTACCAGGGATGTAGTATGCGAAACTTATAACTGAGGACTTTGGTTAATTTTCCCTGGCTTGTAAGTGCCCTGAACTGAAAAACATATTCTCCGGCTGGCAGGTTTGTATATTCTTTAGAATTTTGTTGCGTCCATGCTGACCAGGTTTTATCAAAACCATTTAATTGAAACTGGAACGATATACCTTGATCTGTATATTGGCCTGCTGAAAATGAAAGGCCAATTGTATTGTTTTTATATTTAAACTCCGGGATTACCTCTTGTCGAAGATAGGAGCTATTAAAACGAAAAGTTCCCTCGGAAGTATCCCCTGATTTTATTTTGCTCAGGTACAAAACGGGTGAAAAATTGTATTGCCTGGGCTGGGTAGAATTATAATGACCAAAACCACTTTCGAGACCGATAAGTGCATTTCCGGAATTTATTGCATTTACATGACCGAAGGCCGGGATTACCATGCCCGAAAGTTCGACAAACGGAGCCGTGATATTCGTATAACTCCCATCTTCCTGAAAGCGCAAAACGCCGGGCTGTTGATTGTTGTAATACCATATATTCCGTCCATCATCCTGGTTTAAATAATCTATCTGCTGAGGATCAGGGAAAAGCTGGTTCAACTGCATATCAGGCTGAAAGTTATCGGCAGGTTCGTTATACCTGTAAATACCCTTTCGGGTTCCTGCGACTATTCCCGACTTCAGTTTAAAAAGTGTGTTCCCCTGATCGGAAGGCAGGCCTTTTTTGCTATCATAAAAATCGGATTTAATTACCTTTTGCAAACCGGAATCAGTTTTTAATCGGAAAATCCCTTTGTATCCATGGCTGATCCAAATGTCGCCCTTCGAATCTTGTTCGAGGTAGTGCGATGACTGGTTAAATCCAGAAATTTCATTTTTGTATTCCCATAGCAGCCCTTTTCTTTCCAAAACAGATAAGCCCGAATAATTTCCGACAATCAACAGGGATGGTTTCGAACCAGATTTTATCATGTTCCACCCGCCTGGAACCGACGATATTCTGACAGCTGTTTTATCAAGCACCTGAAATACGCCTGAATTGTGCCCGCACAACAAAGTACTATCAATAATGGTGAGACACCAAACCTGCCCTTCAGTTCCTGCAATCAAATGGAAATCTTCGCTTCTTTTTAATGGATTTATAAAATCGCTCCAATTAATGTAAAAAAGGCCCTGGTTTGTCCCCAAATAAAGTTTATCACCAAACCTGGCTGAAGCGTAACCCGAACCGATATTGAAATACTTTTGTATAAATGTGAGCTGGGAATTAAAATGTACAACCGAAATCCCATTATCCAACCCCAACCAAATATTTCCCTCCTGATCAGTTCCGATGCCTAAAACAGTATTGTTTGCCAGGCCCCGGTCTTTATTGATTTCGAACACCATTTCCCCCGCGGTATCCGAAATTATGAGCCCAT
The DNA here is from genome assembly GCA_903917425.1 of uncultured Bacteroidales bacterium. Taxonomy (GTDB): domain Bacteria; phylum Bacteroidota; class Bacteroidia; order Bacteroidales; family UBA4417; genus UBA4417. Next base: position 1,353 of record CAIXAQ010000821.1, on the reverse strand, counting down.
TCTGAATGGTTCCAAAAGCAAAATACCTGTTATCGACAAGAGCACCCGTATAAATCTGGTACTTTTTCAGAAGAACATTTACAGGCTTGTCCCATTCTGTCAGCTTTTTGCCGTCGTATTTGTACAATCCGTTTCTTGCCGTACCAATTATCACCTGGTTATCGGCAAGAGGAAGGACAGTCCATATTTGACTGCCAACCAACAAGTTACCACCCGGAATTTGTATTAATTTACCATCCTTGTATTGCAGTAATCCAGCCGATTCGTCGTACACCCACAAAACCCGGTTTACATAATACGAAAAGTGAAACCTGGTTTTAGGGTAAACAACATCAATTTTCCCTTGATTGTAAATAAATAGTGCCCTATAAGATTGGAACACAATTCCGAAACTGGTTTTATGAATCCTCCATATTTCATCAAAATCGCCAATCCTGTTTTTAATCAGATGCACTAAGGAGTGATAGCGAAGGATTCCGTTCTTATCCTCCTCGTAGTATCCGAACTTGTCAAATGCCCCGACATAAATACGATTTTCATCGATGAAAAGGGAACGTATTACTAAGCCCATATCCTGGTAGACTGTCCAATGAATTCCATCATATTCAACTAGTCCGTTGTTGTTTCCGAAGTACAACATACCATTGGCCGCCTGCGCAACTGCCCAATTTTGAGTTCCCCCTTTGTATTCTGCCCGGCTGAAATTGCGAATCCCAGGCATACCAAAATGCTGGGCTTGTAAAAGCTCCGAAAATAATAAAGCAACCAATAATCCAAAAATTCTGTAAATATATTTATTCATAATAATAAACAACCAGTGGATTTACGCCGAAAAATATGTCACTGTACTACTTATTAAAAAGTCCGCAATTCTGAAAGTAAAGATACAATAATCATTAAATGGAAGTCAATTCTGCAAAAATAATGTATCTCTGATGATTTAAAGCCGGCTTTGCGTTAAAACAATATTTACTTTTAAAAGACAATATCTAATCCGGCTAAAGATTCATTGTAATTATCGAAATCTGCAAATATTTCAATAAATTCATCCCTGATGTTTATAATTATCACTTTTTATGACAGAAGGCTGCCTATCCCGGACAGCCGAAATTGACCGCAAGAATTTCAACCATTACCGCCTTATAGAATACGATTATTATTAAAATATTTTGTTTTAATAAATATATTGTCATATTTCTTCCTATTTTTGAATACCTGTTCCTGGCCAGCAATATGACAGATATTAAGGTTGTTTGCCATTCAGGATATGAAGAGGAAATTCCTGATTTTTATTTTCAACCTGGTTATTAATCGTATGCAAAGTAAAAGCTTCACAATCAGGGTAATGACCCG
>CAIXAQ010000820.1 GCA_903917425.1 uncultured Bacteroidales bacterium | reverse complement strand
TACCTGGCTAAAAGAAATCGGAGCCGAAGTTATTGCTACTCCCGGTTGCGAATCAAACGTTAAGGAAATTTACGACAAATGTTGGGATATCCGCCGTAACCGTAAGGATTGCGTGATTTTCAACCAGTTCGACGAATTCGGGAATCCTTGCTGGCATTATAACGTTACCGCCCCGGCAATTGAGGAGGTATTTAATTCGGTAAAATCCACCAAAGGACAACTGGCAGCTTACGTTTCGGCAACAGGTTCTGCCGGTACCATTGGCGCCGGCGATTACCTGAAAAAGCAATTCCCGCATATGAAAATTGTTGCCTCCGAAGCCCTGCAATGCCCGACCTTACTCAACAACGGCTTTGGCGGTCACCGTATCGAAGGAATAGGCGACAAGCATGTTCCCTGGGTTCACAATGCAAAAAATACTGATGTGGTAACTGCCATTGATGATGAAGATTGCATGCGTATCTTCAGGCTTTTCAATGAACCCGAAGGAAAGAGTTACCTGAAATCAATTGGTATAGACGCAGAATTTGTTGAACAACTTAGTTTACTGGGTATTTCCGGCGTTGCTAATATACTGTCAGCCATTAAAACTGCCAAATATTACGAATTGAACGGCGAAGACGTTATTGTAAGTCTCGCCACCGACGCTGCCGAAATGTATGGTTCACGCCTTGAAGAACTGACTGCTGAAAAAGGTGCCTATTCTGCACTGCAGGCAGCAAAGGATATGGAGAAATGCTTGTTCGGACAGTCGGTCGATCACCTGAAAGAACTCAATTATTACGATCGCAAAGCCATCCATAACCTCAAGTATTTTACCTGGATCGAACAGCAGGAAAAAGATCTCGAAGATCTTAACCAGCTTTGGAACGACCGTGATGTATGGGCCCAGCAGCTTCAACAGGCTGAACGTTGGGATGAGATGATCGATGAATTTAATGAGGAGACAGGAGTGTTGAAACGGATGTAGGTGGTTGAAGATACAGTTCCGGGTTCCAGGTTCTGAGTTCCGGCACCACTGCACTCGGCACCCGGCACTTGGTACCTTGTTCCAATACTTTTTTAATACTTAAGCAATGACATCCAAATTTATTTACCATTGTTCCGATTGCGGCAAGCAAATTCCCGCTGGCGAAATCATTTACCTCTGCCCCGATTGCAGTGCAAAGCAATTGCCGGATCGACCTCCGCTTGGGGTGCTGAAAGTGATTTACAATTACAAATCTTTGAGTGAGTTGTCATTCCAGGAGTTGGAAGAAGACGATTACTTGCAACTTCTGCCTTTTAACGAATTGAAAAGCCTTCCAAATCTCAGGGTTGGAAAAACACCGCTCTATAAAATCAATTCACTCGGTGGACGGCTTAATGATTTTGAACTTTACCTGAAAGACGATTCTCAGAATCCAACTTTTTCCTTTAAGGACAGGGCTTCGGCTGTGGTTTCAGCTTTCGCAAAAGAAAACGGAATTGATACCATCGTGGCCGCTTCTACCGGGAATGCAGGTTCATCTTTAGCAGGAATATGCGCGGCACAAGGACAAAAAGCGGTGATTTTTGTTCCTGCGACAGCTCCAAAAGCCAAGCTTACACAGATCATGATGTATGGAGCCACACTTGTGCCGGTTGCCGGGAATTACGATAAAGCCTTCGACCTGAGTATTGAAGCTACCAAACGATTTGGCTGGTACAACCGCAATACAGCTTTTAATCCACTTTCTATCGAAGGAAAGAAAACGGTTTCGTTTGAGATTTATAGTCAACTGGATGAAGAAGCACCAGACTTTATTTTTGTTCCTGTGGGCGATGGTGTAATAATTTCGGGCGTTTACAAAGGTTTTGGAGATTTGTTGGAATTGGGAATAATAGAAAAAATGCCCATAATTATAGCTGTTCAGGCCGCCGGAAGTTGTAATCTGATCGAAAATATTGGCAAAGAAGAATTTGTATCAACGATTTCACATACTATTGCCGACAGCATTTCGGTAGATATTCCCCGAAATTTTTATATGGCTGCCGGATTTATCACCAAATATCATGGTCAAACGATTACAGTTTCTGATGATGATATAATGAGAGCTTCATCCATTCTAGCAAAAAATACCGGTATTTTCACCGAACCTGCTGCCGCTGCTGCCTTTGCAGGTTTTCTCGATTACAAAAGCAGGTATTTGATTCCGAAATCTTCCACCAATGTGGTTCTTCTTACAGGTAGCGGCTTGAAAGATCTTAACGCAGTTCAATCTCTTTTTGAAATCCCGCTGCCGGTTTTGCCTGATATGCATTCCGTTGAACAATTCTTAAACGGTAAAATCTGAGTTTTTTATGGTACAATTTGAATTAAATGGCAAGACGGAAATGTTCGGTGGCAATCCCGACACCACCTTGCTTACATATTTGCGCCTTGAGAAAAATATAACTTCGGTAAAAGACGGCTGCTCCTGCCAGGGAGCATGTGGCGCATGCATGGTTGAGATTAACGGCGAAGCAAAATTGTCGTGCCTCACTTCACTGAAAAAACTTGAAAACGCAAAAGTCAATACACTCGAAGGATTGCCTGAAGATGTCAGGGATGTAATGGCAAAAGCATTTGTAGAAAAGGGAGCCGTTCAGTGTGGCTTTTGCACACCGGGTTTCCTGATGCGGACTAACGTGCTTTTGCAGAAAAATCCGACGCCGACCAGGGACGAGATAAAGCAAGCGCTTACTCTGAATCTTTGCCGCTGCACTGGTTACGTGAAAATTATCGATGCCATTCACGAAACAGCACAACGTCTTCAACAGAAGGAATCTTCAACAAGTACATCACTTTCAGGCAATGTCGGTACTTCCTATCCCAAATATGAAGCCTACGAAATGGCCGTCGGGAAACGTTTGTTTGTAAATGACCTGAAGTTCGACGGAATGCTTTACGGAGCTTTATATTTTTCGGAACATGCCAAGGCAACGGTTCTTGAAATTGACATTTCCGAAGCATTAATAGTAAAAGGCGTAGTCAAAATTATCACTGCCGAAGATATTCCCGGCAACCGCTTTGTCGGACTGATTTTTAAAGACTGGCCCCTGATGATCAAACCCGGCGAAACAACTCGCTATATCGGTGATGTGCTGGCCGGCGTGGTTGCCGAAACTGAAGAGATTGCGCGTGAAGCTGTTAAAT
>CAIXAQ010000819.1 GCA_903917425.1 uncultured Bacteroidales bacterium | reverse complement strand
TAACAGGTCAGCCCCTATTCCCGTTTGGTTATGGCCTAAGTTACACTACTTTTGTATACAGTGATCTGAAGTTTAACAATTCTGTGATAAAACCCGATGAGGCGGTGGAAGTTCGTTTCAAAGTGACTAATACCGGGGAAATAACCGGAGACGAGGTATGCCAGTTGTATATCCGCGACGAACTTGCCTCGGTGGCAAGGCCTATTACGGAATTAAAACAGTTTGATCGGATCAGTCTTCAGCCAAACGAAACAAAGGAAATAGTATTTGATCTTACTCCCGAAACATTAAGTATGCTGGACATCAACATGAAAAAAGTAGTTGAACCCGGCGATTTCAGGATTATGATCGGCAGTTCTTCAAAGGACATCCGCTTGAGAGGAATCCTTACTGTTAGTAGCAACTAAGACCAGATACCAGGAAGCCGAAACCGCATATCATTTTACACGAAAACCCATAGTAAAAAACATAAATATCAGTAAATCAATTACAATGAAAAATATTCTATCCGTATTACTTCTCATTATTGTTCCATTTTTATTGTTGGGGCAAGAGACAGCCGAAGCCAAACAAAAGCGTATGCAGTGGTTTAACGAAGCAAAGCTCGGAATATTTATCCACTGGGGAATTTATTCGGTTCGAGGCATCGACGAATCATGGTCGTTTTACAACCGTTACCTGCCTTATGATGAATATATGAAGCAGTTGAACGGCTTTAATGCATCCAAATATGATCCTGCAGCCTGGGCAAAACTGATCAAAGAGAGTGGGGCCAAGTATGCCGTGCTTACCACGAAACACCACGATGGCGTTGCCCTTTGGGACACAAAGGAAAGTGAGCTCAACGTGGTAAAAAAAACACCTGCTGCCCGCGACCTGGTGAAACCATTTGCCGAAGCACTGAAAAAGGAAGGTGTAAAGACCGGCCTTTATTTTTCCATGCTTGACTGGTCACATCCCGATTACCCTAAATTTTTAAACAACCAGGACAGATACTCCGATGATTCGGTTCGCTGGAATCGTTTTCTGAAATTCAGGGAAAACCAGGTACACGAATTGGCCGCTTTTAAGCCCGATCTGCTTTGGTTCGATGGCGATTGGGATTATAGCGCAGAGAAATGGAAATCAAAAGAGTTGCGCGAAAACATTAACATTTGGATGCCCGGCGTTATCGTGAACTCCCGGATCAACGGATACGGCGATTATGCCACGCCTGAAAATGGGGTTCCCATTTATAAACCGGCAGAAAATAATTGGGAACTCTGCATGACCATAAACGACTCGTGGGGTTACCAGCCTACCGATAAGGAATATAAAAGCCCCAACCAGGTCATACGGATATTGGCCGATTGTATTGGAATGGGAGGGAACCTGCTTCTGGATATTGGGCCAAAACCCGATGGCACCATCCCCGATAAACAGGTGAAAGTATTGAAAGAACTTGGGCGCTGGACGAAAAAGCACAAAGAAGCAATCTATGGCACCACTGCCGGTATTCCCAAAGAATATTATTATGGAGCATCAGCCTTATCCAAAAACCGTGATATAATCTATCTGTTTGTTGATGGTAAACCCAATGGTCCTTTGCTGTTGAAAGGGATAAAGAACCAGGTTAACCGGATCTGGGTGGTTGGCAACGGTGCAAAATTGAACTGGCAGGTATTGATGAAAGCCTACTGGAGCGAGGTACCAGGGCAAATTTATATTGATGTGCCCGACAGCGTCCTCGACGAACAGGTTACGGTTATTGCGGTTTTGCTAAAAGGCCCGGTAGATTTATTTGGGAGTGCTGAAAAAAAGTAACTCATACTTTTGTGCCGATATTTCAGAACAAGAACGTGCATATCACTTTTTTTAAGAACATATATCCGATAGCAACAGTTTGTTGATTTTATCAACCAGTTGTTCTGACTCTAAAAAATTAAGAGTTTGTTGCCCGTCCGACAAGGCTTCTTCCGGTTTTTCGTGAACTTCGTAAATCACGCCGTCGGCACCGCTGATGATGGATGCCAGCGCCAGTTTTGAAACATAATTCCGGATCCCGACACCATGCGAAGGATCGGCGATTACAGGCAAGTGTGACTTTTCTTTCAAAACCTGGATGGCATTGATGTCGAAAGTATTCCTGTAAGCTGTTTCAAAAGTCCGGATTCCCCGTTCGCATAACAGGAGCTTTTCATTTCCTTTGCTGAACACATACTCGGCCGAATGGAGCAGTTCTTCGATGGTTCCGCTGATTCCACGCTTAATCAGCACCGGTTTATCAACTTCTCCCAAGGCGTCGAGCAGGTTAAAATTCTGCGAATTTCGGGCACCGACCTGGAAAATATCCACATAAGGCATCATTTCCTCAATCTGCGAAACCTGCATTACTTCGGTAATTATTTTGATGCCATGAGGCGCACATAACGAATACATCATTTTTAGTCCCTCAACGCCCGCACCCCGAAAAGCATAAGGCGAACTCCTGGGTTTAAAAACACCTCCACGCATGATCCTGATTTTGTTCTTAATCAGATGTTCAACTATGGTTTGCATCTGCTCATCACTTTCAACCGAACAGGGCCCGGCCATGATGCTGATATCGTTGCCGCCAATGCTTACGCCATCGCCCAAGTCTATGGTTGTGTTATGAACTTTCCATTTCCTGCTCACGAGTTTGTAATCGTCGGAAACTATATGAACATCTTTCACCCCTGCCATATTCCCGATGGTCCGGATATCAATTTCTTTCTTCCCGATGCAAACCAGGTAGTTTTCCGCCTGTGTTTTTACATCGGTGAGATTGTATTTATTTTGGGTCAAAACATCACAAAGATGTTTCCTCTGATCTCCCGATATGGATTTACTTAGTTGTATAATCATGATATTAAATTACTTACCCTTTATTTGTTGAATAAACTCCAGAATATCCTTATCCAAATCATCGCTTTCGGATATCATATTAATAAAAGCACTTCCGATAATAGCCCCGTTTCCCAGGTTGCAGGCTGCAGCGTAATCGGCTTTGTTCCTGATCCCGAATCCAATGATCAAGGGGTTCTTAAGTTTCATTTTCTGAATTCTCTTTATCGCTTCAGTTTGAATTGTCGAATTGTTACCTGTTGTGGTATTTCCTGAAACCAGGTAAATAAAGGCATTGCT
>CAIXAQ010000818.1 GCA_903917425.1 uncultured Bacteroidales bacterium | reverse complement strand
TTGATTTGCATATCTTGTTTTTTAGAGTCTGATCTTTTAATTTGATGTTTTTTCTGGCATAAATTTCGTCAAGGAATGAAAAACGTTAAACACAGAACACAAAATTTAAAAGTATTGCAAGTTCCCTTCCTTTTTCATTCATAATTTAATGTTTTGTGTTTTGCGTTCCTTTTTTTTTGCTTCGGCGTGAGCTCAGCCGAACGGTCCTGGTTTGTCCACGTTAGGCTTCTAAATCCCAGTTTTTTAATGCTGCTATCATATGATGCGCAGTAAGATCAATCTGAATCGGAACTATGCTGACATAATTATTGTTGATGGCCCAGTGATCATTGTCCTCCCCTTCGTCAAGGTTTACAAAATCACCCCTAAGCCAGTAATAATCGCGCTTGTGGGGATCTTTACGCTCGTCGAAATTCTCATCCCAGAAAGCTTTTGCCTGCTTTGTAACCTTAATCCCTTTTATCGGGCTGCCATTCAGTGCAGGAATATTCACATTTAAACAAACTCCGTCGGGAAGACCTTTTTCCAATACATTCGTTGCAACTGATGTTATTATGGTTCCGCAATGACTGAAATCGGCTGAATGCGAGTATTCATTCAGCGAAAAACCGACAGACGGGACATTTTCCATGGCTCCTTCGATAACGGCTGCCATGGTGCCCGAATACAGCACGTTGATGGATGCATTGCTGCCGTGATTGATACCGGAAACGATCAGGTCGGGTTTACCATGCAGAATAACCTTTTCGCCTAATTTAACACAGTCGGCAGGGGTGCCGTTGGAACTGTATTCGCGGTAGCCAGGCGTGTCGGTTATCAGGTGCAAACGTAATGGTTGCAGAATGGTTACGGCGTGTCCCATGGCCGATTGTGGCTTGTCGGGAGCAACGATGAGTATATCGCCCAGGGGTTTGATGGTTTCGATCAGGAAGCGCAGTCCAGGAGCGTGGATGCCATCGTCGTTGGTGATCAGTATAAGTGGTTTTTTCATAATAGTGCCTGGGCGTAATTTATTGGTGCGATTCCGGTTCTGTTTCCGGATTTGGGCTGACTTTATGCCCCGGTATTGCTGTAACTCCTGCCGATACAATAAATTTCATGATTTCGGTTGAGTTCACATTCAGATGCTTCACGTTGGCTGCCGGAACGATGTACAGATTTCCTGCAAAAGTGTAGGAATAGGGTATATATACGGCCACTTTTCCTGAGTTTATACCCAGTCCGGTCAGGTCGTGTTGAGTGATAAAACCAAACATTTCGAGGTCGGAGTTCACATTAACTTTTACCAATACCGGCTCAGTGAATTTCTTATCCTTACCGACAAAGGCCGACATAAAATCCTTGATCGAGGTATAAATTATTTTTACAAGCGGCGCCCTGCTGATAAAGCCGTCGATTGAACTGAGTAAAGGTTTAATCAGGATCGAACTCCCAATAACTCCGATAAGCGTGATAACAGAAAGAATGATGATCAGTCCCAGCCCCGGAATTTTGAAGCCGATCAGGTTGGTGAGATGCTGAATCAGCAAGCCGTCGATAAATTCGAGTGTTACCAGTATGGCATAAATGGTTAAGGCCACCGGCGAAATCAGCAATAAACCTTGTAAAAAGTACCTGATAAGTTTGTTCATAGTGCGGAATTGCGCCGCAAAATTAGTCAATTAATGGCAGCAAATGGCACTGTTTGGATAAGGTGCGGGTTTTCAGTGGAATATAAGCTGTATCTCCCGATTTTTCCTTCTTTAAATATCAGGTTAATATTTTCAACTTATCTGGCAAGTTTGATTTCAATCATTTCACCACGCGAAAGGATTCGCGCAGTAGCTGGTATTCAAAAATGTTTTTAACGGGTATTTCTTTTGGCAGGATTTTTGTTATTCTCAATGTTTTTTAAAATGATCTTATACCCAACATCGAAAATTACAAATTTCCGAATTCAATGAAGAAGATTTACACTCCGATGATCTGCCTTTTATTCTTTCAATTTCTTTCATGCCAGGCACATGCACAAAGCAATATTGCTTTTGATACAATCCGCCTCGTGCAGGATAATTTTTTCCGCCAGGAATATGGACTGAACGACACAATCATTAATTCAATAAAGATTGAAACTCGCAATGCTAAACTGGTGCAAAAAGTACATTTTAAATTTGGCAGCGATGTTGCAAAAGGAATGTTGACCAGCATAACAGGTATTGGTTTAAGCGATGCTAAAGATGTAGATTGGTACCTGGCGTCAACCATTCAGACCAATAATCCGAAACTGGACTGGATCTCGGATATATATTGCCCCGGGTATATCGAAAAAGAAAGGCAAAGAGTGCGGAACAACGACCGCTCTTATTCAGTTGAGTCGCATGAAGTGAATCACTATCTTTGGGAGAACGGAGCATTAGCTTATATCATTGAAGCCAGTGATACCGTTGGCTGGCATTATGTTTACCGGAATCCCCGATCAGATACCACACTTGCCGGATGGACACCGCAAGTCTATACGAAACAATCGTCTTACTCGGCTTTCAATAGTTTTGATTTTGCCCTACTTGGTCAGTTCACAGGCAAGGAAAGTGCTATTTTCTATAATTTTGATCAAGGCAGGATATATGTATTTTCGGAAGATGAGCTTTGGGGGATTATGCAATTTCCGAAACAACCACAATTGTCGATGAATAAGAAAAAACGAAACTCTCATCAGCCTTATTTATTGGCTAATTCAAGCCTTTCAGCCTGGGAACGAATGGATGTTTTACGCCTGTCGATGGTCGGTATGCGAATAAAACTTGCTATTGAGAAGAGTAATACTGAACAGTAGTTTTTGATCTCAGCCAAACCGGATAACTATATCAGGCAATTAAACGAACTGATGCCCCCGCTGCCGGACGAATCCTTTCCCGTGGTTCTATCCGTCTCGGTTTCTTAGTAAATATTTTATTAATCTGGTTTTCAATCTTTATTTCGGAACTTTTACCTTTTGACTTTACATCTAGAAAAGCAGCTATTACTCTTAATGTGATGTGGGCTGTTAGACTGTTAGGCTGTAAGCGAATTGCTAATTCAATAGTGCCTGTTGGCAGCCTGAAATATAACTCAAAGTATCACCCCCAAACCCCAAACCCCAAGCCCTAACCCTCAACCCCTTAGATCCCCAATTTATTTTCCGGCTCTTTAATTTTGACTATCTCAAAAATTCCATCAATAACTTCCAGCCCGGCACGCAGAGCTTTATCCCGGTATATTTCCGTTCCGTTGAGGTCGGACAATACAATTTCAAGTTCCGAATCAATGCTTTCCTTGATCCGGCGACTCATTTTTCCTGATTTGGGTGCCAGCAGGATTCCTGAATTTTTAAGGGTGGCCTTTATAACGAGCCGGTGTTTTTTGCCTTTAAAGGCGATAGTAAGTTTTTCGTCAGCCAGATTCAGTGCTGTAATCTCCGATTTATGGTAGGTGCTGAAAGGATAGAATGTGCCATTATAATATAAAAACCCCAGGAAGCCGGTGAAAAAACTTCCCAGCCAGGGTATTTTGGCGATACTCATCATAATGCAGGCGTCGGAGTTCGCGAAATTGTTACTTTGCAGCCAGATCCACGATTCCGGAAATGATTTTCCCCAATCCTTCTCAATATAACCTTTTCCCCCCGAAAAATCGAGCCGTTCGCCATCAACCAACAAATTGCCATCGATGTGATGTGTTACCGAAACAACCCCATGCTTGCATTCCATAAAGGGTACAAACGAATACCAGCCCATAATGCCGGGAGAGAATGTTGATGCAGGATATTTTACGCTTCCCGAAAAGCTGAGCCGGCCACTTACCTTTATCAAAGGAGAATCGATTTTTAACAGCATACTATCCGCTGTGAAAAGCGAATCCCCAACCAGGACTTCGAAGCTGTTTTTATTGAAACTGAAGGATGACAAGGGATATTCGATGTATTGTGTCTTGCCGGACAACCCATTGATAACCTGAATAAATGCATGCCTGTTTTCCGGATGCAACGAAATGCCGGGGATAAATGAATAAACATGCTCCATATTTTTCGAAACATGTTTGAAGTACCAGCCTTCGAAATAGTTTTTTGACGCCAGGTTCCCCTGAAAAACTTCAGGTTTGAAAATATTCATATAAGTATCAGATTTTCACAATTGTAACTATTCAGTGCCTAAAGTTTAGAGTGCCTAAAATGCCTA
>CAIXAQ010000817.1 GCA_903917425.1 uncultured Bacteroidales bacterium | reverse complement strand
TGGCGCAGTTTATTACCGAGTTTCTCGAAAATTTTCCGGGCTTGATTCAGTTTTGTAATAGCAGCATCATACTCATTCATTTTAAGATAAACATCGGCAATATTCAGGTAATTGCTTGCCACAAGGTATGTTTCATCATTTTTCAGGTTTATCAGCAAAGCTTCTTCATATGTTTGCAGTGCCTTGGCATATTCCTTTTTCTCGCTGTACACCTTTGCCAGGTTATTCAGGTTGCTGGCAATACCCATGTCGTTCTTAAGTTCCCGCGCAAGCCGGATGGAATTTGAATAATATTCAACAGCTTTTATATAGTCTTTCTGGTCCAGATACAGAGTCCCGATACGGCAGAAAGTCCCGCCTATCCCGTCTTTATTTTTCAGTTTTTCGTAAATTTTAAGGCTAAGAAAAAAATACTCCGAACTTTTTGACTGGTTACCAATATCATAGTAAATTATTCCAATCGCATCGTACGAACGAGCCAGTTCCAGATCGTTACCAAGACTGCCTGCCAGGGTTTTTGCCTCCAGGGCTTTATCCATGGCCATGCTAAGGTCTGACAAAAAATAATATACACTTGCCAGTTGCAGGCATGCATTAAGTTTCCCCTCCTTGTACGATAATTCATCCGCTATTTTGTAGGCCTGCTTTCCGTATTCCAATGATTTCGACACATCGGAATAAACCAGGGTTCCCGATGCCTTTAGCAGTAAATTAAATTTTTCTTTGAGATCAGTGGTAACCGATATCACCTTCTCAAGACTGTCGGCTGTCCTGCTGTTCTGGGCCACAGCTGCATTTATAAACCAGCAAAAGGCACAAAACAACATCAACTTTTTGAATATCATCAATATTATTTTAAAAGGTCAAATGTATAACAAAAATAAATGTAATCTTCAAAGATTACCATTGAATAAACAAAAACTGCCATCACATTTTTGCATATCACATCCACCGACAACCCAATAATCTGGCTTAATAAAAACTGACCTTTACCTGTATATCCGTATTTCTGCCTTTGTCATCGCTGCATGAAATTTTTATCATTCCGGCATCGGGAGTGAAAAACAACTTCTGACCGAGCAAAGCTTCCTTGAAAAATTTATCGTTGATATACCAAAACACTTTATTTACATCGGGAGATGCTGTAAAAGCCAATTGCAATTGTTGCCTGGCGGAAGCATACAGCATATATTCCTTACCGTCAGTAAGTGAGGCGATTACAGGATTATCATTATGATATATTCTGTTGCACAGTGGATTATGAGGCGGTATTTTGCGATACGGGATTTGCTCCTCTTCGTAAAAAGCAATCAGTCCCGGGCTTAGGTTTGAGAAGAAATCGGTGCGGTAACCTGCTTGTGGCAAACACGAACGGCAATAGGAAACAGTTCCGTTTTCATTCACAAAAACAGGGATCAGGTGGTCGCATTTCCTGTTGGGTGAAACGGCCGGGATATAATCGTCCATAATAAGGTTAGTGCACGACTCGCCCGGCGGCAGTCCCGACTCGCTGCATACCAGCCTGAAATCGAGTGAAGCCGGGCGTTTGAACCAGGCAGGTTTTTGATTGAAAGTGAGATAATTGAATATTTTAAAAAGGATTGGTGTCGCAAAATCGGCACCGGAAAGTTCAGGAACACCAGTACCATCAAAGTTGCCAACCCACACTCCTAAGGTATAATCAGGGTTGTATCCAAAGCTCCATGCATCGCGCCGCCCATAGGAAGTTCCCGTTTTCCAAGCGATGTGCGGCAGGTTTACCGTATTTTCAAAATTGTTGGGCAAATCAGGTCGTTTAAGCCCGGTTAAAATTTCACCAACCATCCAGACTGCCGGTTCACTAAATAAAGTATCACGTTCGGCCAGTTCTTCTGAAGTTGAAAATTGAAGAGGATATTTAATTCCACCTGTTGCAAGGCAGGAATATAAATTTGTAAGTTCGGTAAGTGTAACACCGCAACCACCAAGTATTACGGACAAACCAAGTGTTTTTTTTCGTTTTCCAATCCATTGCAGCCCTCCGCGACTGAGTTTTTCGTTCAGCAGGTCTACTCCTACCCTATTGGCTAAATCAACTGCCGGAATATTCAGCGATAAAGCAAGGGCCTGTGAAGCCGGCAAGCGTCCGCGGAAAGTTTCATCGTAATTGAGAGGACGATACCCATTAAAATTCTGGGGAATATCCTGTAAAATAGTTTTAGGAGTTATCAATCCACGATCCATCGCCAAGGCGTAAAGGAACGGTTTTAGCGCGCTTCCGGGTGATCGGAGTGCAGCAGCACCATCAACCTGCCCCTGGAACTGGCTCTCCGAAAATCCTGCCGAGCCGGCATAAGCCACAACCGTATGAGTGTGATTATCAATCAGAACCACCGCCGCATTTCCAACTCCTAATCCACGATACATATTTACCGTATTGATGAGCGTATTTTCAATAAAATCCTGAATCCGCAGATTGATAAAGGTTTTGATTACAGTTTCACCCGGATGCATCGCTGATATCAACCTTGCAAAGTGGGGTATCTGTTTGGGAGCATCGTATCGCCTGGCTGTAAGTGGCTCATTTACTGCATCGTCAAGGCTTGCCCTGTCGAAAATCCCTTTTGAATGAAGTTTTTTCAGCCAAAGATTCCGTTCAGTAACGATACGGTTGTTATTAACACCTAATCTCTGGTGATTTGGATTGTTCGGAATGACAGACAAAGTCACGATCTGAGCCAAACTCAGCGCCTGTGGCTCCTGAGCGAAATACAGGAACGACGCTGCTTTAACGCCTTGAATATTACCTCCATAAGGTAACAGATTGATATAAAATTCGAGAATTTCATTTTTGGAATGATGCAGTTCGAGTTGCAAAGCCCTGAAACACTCAATTAATTTACTGGTAAAGGTTCGTCGCCGCGGTTCCAACATTCGGATTACCTGCATGGTAATAGTCGACGCACCCGAAACACGTTTTCCGCTACTCATATTCTGCCAGATAGCCCTTGTGAGTGCGATCGGATTGACCCCGGGATGAAACCTGAACCAGCGATCTTCTTTATAAATAATGGTTTTTATCAATAGCGGGTTTACTTCGCCGATAGTAGCCTTCATTCGCCATTGCTGGTCGGAAGCCAAAGATGCGTTCAGGAGCTTATTATCATTCGCCAGAACCAATCTCGAATACGGAATTGATGTATGAACCGGAAAAAGAATGTCGATAATCAAAAATAGAATGATAAAAGCAGTAAAAGCTATTACACTGCGCTTTACATACCGGTGTAACCCGGAAAACCAGTTTTTAAATTTTCCGGTAAAACTGATAAATAAGCCTGGATTTACAGCCATATAACGTGCAAATCAATTAAACAACAAAGATAGTACCCGTGCCATTTTCAGTAATACGGCCAATAATAACTGCACTTTCAATACCTTGCAATAATAATTCTTCCAGTACCATTTCAGCATATTTCGCGGGAAGTGCCACCAGCAGACCGCCTGACGTCTGCGCATCGCAGAACATGAGTTTTTCGGTTTCCGAAAGCACAGCGTCCCAATTAATCCATTCCTTATAAAAGTCAAGGTTTTTGTGCGTGCCACCCGGAATGGCACCTGCCAAAGCAAATTCCTTTACTTTTTTCATAAATGGCAAGGCATTGAAGCTTATTTCGGCATCAACCTGGCTGCCCCGCGTCATCTCGCTTAAATGCCCGGCCAACCCAAAACCAGTGATATCGGTACAGGCATTTACCGGAAATTTTAAAAAGGCAAGCGATGCTTTGTGGTTAAGTTGTTTCATCCAGTTGCATGCTTCGGCAGCAGAATCTGCGTCGGCCAGGCCACTTTTAACGGCAGTCGAAATAATCCCTGTCCCTAAAGGTTTCGTAAGAATTAAAACATCTCCGGGTTTAGCACCGATATTTTTCCAGGCTTTATCGGGATGAACCAAACCTGTGACACACATTCCAAATTTCGGTTCGGTATCGTCGATACTATGCCCGCCAATTATGCTTATCCCGGCTTCGGCAGCCTTATCAGCGGCACCATGCAAGATGCTTTCCAACACTTCGAGCGGAAGTCTTTGAACCGGGAATGCTACAATATTAAGAGCAAACAACGGCTTTGCACCCATGGCGTAAATATCACTCAAAGCATTGGCTGCCGCAATAGCACCAAAATCGTATGGATCATCAACAATAGGTGTAAAAAAGTCGAGGGTCTGTACAATGGCCTGTTCCGGGTTCACCAGGTACACTGCGGCATCATCGCCCGAAGCATTGCCAACCAGCACATTAGGATCGGTAGTTTGAGGCAGTTTTTTCAGTACTTTTTCCAGGTCGGCAGGTTGCATTTTGCAGGCACAACCTAGTCCGTGGGTGAACTGAGTGAGCTTGATTTTTTCGCCTGGATTCTGCTGTTTCACTTCATTCAGTGGCGATGCAGTTGCATGATAGGCCTTTGCAATCATTTCAGCCGCTGATTTCATTTCTTCAGTTGTTGAATATTTGCCTGTCGAAAGCCTTACGGTACCCATGGCATACTCAGTTGTGACGCCCATTGCCAGCAATACATGCGAACTGCTAACTCCTGCCGGATGACAGGCTGCACCCGCCGAGGCTGCTAATCCAGGCAAAGTCGAAAGCAAGGTATCGGCAGGAATGCCCTTAAAAGCAACACTGAGTGTATTTGGCAAACTCACATCAACAGCGGTATGCAAATGCATTCCCGGAATTTGTGCAAGTAAGCCGTCGAGGAGCGAATTGCGCATATCTTCGAGGTGGCGGCTGTTCTTTTTCAGGTCTCTTGCTGCAATCTCGGCTGCTTTTCCAAATCCAACAATTTCGAGCAGGTTTTCGGTTCCGGCACGCAGGTTATGCTCCTGTCCGGCCCCATGAATAAGGTTATCGAGCACAACTCCTTTACGGATATAGAGTGCTCCAATCCCTTTTGGAGCATAGAGTTTGTGACCTGCCAGGGTTAGTAAATCGACGCCGAGGTTGTTCACATCCAATTCTGTTTTTCCCGCCGACTGAGCTGCATCTGTATGGAAAAGAATACCAAAACGGTGAGCAATAGCTGCCAGTTCAGCAATGGGCTGAATGGTTCCGATTTCATTGTTTGCGTGCATTACCGAGATAAGGATAGTGCGGGATGTGATCAATCCTTCCAGTTTTGCAACTTCAACAATACATTGGCTATTGACCGGAAGGTAAGAAATCTCAAATCCTTGTTTTTGAAGCCAGGTGCAAACTTCGAGTATAGCTGGGTGCTCGATGGTGGAAACAATAATGTGGTTACCCTTATTTTTTAATGCAAACGCCGCCCCTTTTAAGGCGTGGTTATCCGATTCGGATCCACCGCTGGTAAAAATAATTTCTTCGGGTGAGGCGCCAATCAAAGCCGCAACCTGCGAACGGGCATGTTCCACCGCTTTGCGGGCGTCAATTCCATAGCTGTAGCGGCTGGATGGATTGCCAAAATATGTATTCAGGTATGGTCGCATCGTTGCTTCCACTTCAGGATCAATGGGAGTAGTAGCGTTATAGTCGAGGTAGATAAGTTCTTTCATTTTGCGTGATGAATTTTGGATTGCGGATGTCGGGTGTCGGATGTCGGATTGCGGATGTCGGATTGCGGATTACGGATTACGGATTGTGAATTGCGGATTGTGGAATGCGGATTGCCGATTAACGATTACCGATTAACGATTTTCCTTTACGATTAACTATTTTCCATTAACTATTTTCCATTAACTTCACCTCCAAAAGATTGCTTCAAAACAACTCTGGCATGTTCCTTTACACCACCTGACTCTAAAGGTATTTTAACCATCTCCCTGACAGGTCGGCGGGTTAGCGAATTTTCATAAAGTTTATCGTAATAAACAAGGGTTATATCAGCAACTTTTTCAAAATCATCCTGTTGCAATGCAAGCAACACTTCGCGTGCCTGGTAGGCGCCCATATATTGCCCAAGGTGCTCAAGAACAGATTGAAGCACAGGTTTATCAAAACAGGCATATTCGTCAACAAGCCTTTTAATGCGGTATTCTTTCGGCAATTCTATAAAAAAAAGTTTTCCTTTGAGCATGGCCTGGTGAAATGTATCCGGTAACACGACATTCCCGATATTCATACTTTCATGCTCAAGCCATAAGGGCTTATCAGGATCAAGATCAGACCATTGCTGGTATAAGTCGTTCTCGAACTGCTCGGTTGTCGGCTGTACTTTCTGACCCAGGTGCCCGAAATTGGAACCTTTGTGACAGGCAAGTGCTTCGAGGTCAATTATTTGATGTCCTGAATTTCCAATTTCATTCAGGATTCCTGTTTTTCCCGAACCGGTGTAACCTCCGATCAGGAAAACAGGCCTTTCAACTTTAAATTGCTGCCTGATAAAACCCCGGTAGGCTTTATAACCGCCTTCAAGCACAAAAACCTGGTAACCATGTTCATTAAAGAAGGCGGCAATTTTCGCACTCCTCATTCCGCCGCGCCAGCAATGCAGTAACATTTTTTGCTCGGGTGCGACTTCCTGTATGGCATTCAGATAGTAATCCGTTTTTTGTCCGGCAATGGATTTCCCAAGCTCAATAGCGGGTTCTTTGCCGATTTTTACATAAGTGGTGCCTACCCTGGCTCGTTCCTCGTTATCAAACAAAGGAATATTGTAAGCTCCCGGGATATGACCTTGCAGGTATTCGCCGGGCGAGCGCACATCAATAACCGGAAGGCTTGAAGCCATTTGAAGAAATTGTTCGGGAGAGAGGGTTTTCGGAGTCAAGGGGAGGCGGGGTTGAGGATTGCGGATTTCGGATTGCGGATTGCGGATTTGCGATTTCGGATTTATGATTGCGGATTTACGATTTCTGATTTAGGCCTAACCATTTTCCATTAACGATTAACTATTTTCTATTTTCCATTAACTATTTTCACAACACCATAACTATAACATTATCATCGAGATAAACCAGCAATTTACGGATTCCGGCATAGCCCATCTGGGTTAAAATGGCTCCGTAATTGTTAAGTTGTTTTTCGTGTTCCGGTTTCGGCAATCCAGTTTTAAATTCAATTATCACTGTTTCGTTTTCACTGAAAATAACCCGGTCAGGACGAAAGACTTCTCCCGAAGGCATCAGTATTCCGGCTTCCGGTTTAAGTTTCACATTTTCAGCGAAGTAAAGTCTTAATTCTTCATGGTCAACAACGGCAGTAACACTTTTGTGGAGCAATTCCATCTGCTCATCGTTGAGAAGATTTGCAAGTGCCATACCTGCCACTACAGTTGGAATATCTGACTTCGTTTTTATTGCCGCAAGCGTATCGTGAACGACGGAACCCCAGGCCGGCCTGTTTTTCGATTGATCAGTACTCCAGTAAACAGGTGCGCGCCTTGCAATTTTTATCCGGCCCTGCCAGGGCGAAGAAATCATCTTCAGAAGCATGTTTTCTTCCCGAATTGTTTTTGAAGTGGTACAAACCGATTCGTCAATGCCTTGTGAAAACACATTCCCGGTTTGCTTCCAATCGTCTGACGTACTTTGGATGTATTGGGTCAAAAGGCTTGGTAAGTTGTTCGAATCACTTTTTCCAGGTTCGCGGGTGAGGATATACAAACGCTGAGCCGGACGGGTAAAAGCCACATAAATAAGGTTTATCATGTCGAGCATAGAGCTGTTTCTTTCTTTCTCATATTGAGACGAATAACCCACTTTTTCCATGTTTATTCCGGTTTGCAGGAGTGCAACGGGTAAACCGGGAATGACATCATCTGCCAGGTCAACCCACAGCTGATCGAATGTAGTCTTATGTTTTTCGGTTGCCATTGGCCAGATAACGACCGGAAATTCAAGACCTTTTGCCTTATGAATGGTCATAATACGGATTGCATCAATCCCTTCGGGAACCACAACCGAGAGTTTTCCTTTCTTTTCTTCCCAGGCCTCGAGCAAGTCGGCAAGATGCGTCCCGTCACGCGATGAAACTTTATTAACAAAATCGAGGAAGAACTGAAGGTAAATGTCATATTTACCGGCATTTAACTCAAAAATACGAATGATTTCTTCACAAAGATCGTATAAGGGTAAACCTCGTAAGGCCTTGATATTAAGTTCGATATTAATATTTGAGAGCACTTTTTCCAGGGAGAATCTATCAGTTTTTGAGATCGGGAAATACTGAATTAATGTTGTTTTTAATTTTCCTTTCCGGATAAGCTCGTTTAAAATACCCACAACAGACACTAAATTTTGAGGATTACTGATATATTGTAAAACCATTACCACAAAGTTTACTTCGGGCGATGCCACAAGCAGCAATGCCTCAGCCGAAACCACGCTGATTCCATTCGTCATCAGGTACCGGGCGATTATGCTGCCTTCGCGGTTGCCCCGCGTAAGAATGGCAATATCCGAATTAGGAAAACCTTTGGAATTCAAATCTTTAACCAGGTTGAATACCCGCTTGATATTCAAGTCTTCAAATTCCGATTTTGAGTCGTAGGGAAGGAATTCAATCGAAACAAGTCCTCCGTTTTTGCCTGGAGACGATTCCTGAGTGTGATCCACATAAATAGGATGAAAACCGGAACTCAACTGTTTCGAAAGAAACGCAAAAAAACC
>CAIXAQ010000816.1 GCA_903917425.1 uncultured Bacteroidales bacterium | reverse complement strand
GGCAGGATTTTCACAACTTTGGCATCCGGATTTTCTTTGACCATTTCGGATTTGATAAAATTGAAATTGATTTCACCAAGCACCAGTTTTATTTTGATATCCTCAACAACTTTCATGTGCAGTTTCAGGCGCATGAAAAGCAGGTGATTTGTGCCAATGAAATAGAAGTGGTTAAAAACATCAGTTCGAGGTATAAACATTTCTTTGAGTTGTTTCCCTGTTTCGCTTTCGTGAAATTCAGGGAAGCAAAGTTTATCCGGGCCGTCCAGGTATTCCAGCATGGCATCCAAACCATTGAAACCCGCATTTTTGAAGAAATCCTTGAGGTTATCTTCCTGGTACTTGAAAAGGCCTTTTACTTTTTCAGTTTCGGTGCGTTTGAAGCCGTCGTTCATGATCTGTACATTTAGTAAATCGAAACCATACCAGTAAACCAGGTGAATCTCTGCCACCTGAGCCAGTTTAAGCAGCTTTGCTGTAGCTGCCGCAATGGTTTCCAGTGAAGGACTGACGGGCGGATCCGGCTCGGGTACCACGATTTCATCCTGGCTGGCTGAATAAAATTCCAGTAGTTTGTCATGCATTTCGGCACCCAAAACCTGGTGTAAAAACTGGCGTTCGACGGTTTCGATGATGGGTTTCAGCACATCAAAATCGACGGAGGAACTTATTTTGAGTATTGCTCTGATTTCTTCAATAGTAGTAATCAACATCTTAGGAAAGTGTTTTTTTTGTACCGGCGCCGGTATCGAGGGTTGTTAAAATGGTATTTCCGAAGCGAAGTTGCACGTCCTTTATACCGTTAAATTCAAGCATGGCTTCCAGAGGATCCAGAATGTTCTGCCGGTCGAGCCAGGCATTTGCGATATTGACGAGAAAAGCTTCGCGGATGTTGCTTCCTCCCTGGTTACCGGCATAGGTTCCACCGGGCATTCCAGCGCCCAGCACATTCGGGTTGATCATAAGGCTGAACAGGATTTCACTGTTGGCTGCTGCAGAAGTCACCAGTTTATCACCTTCTTTGTATTTGTTGTCCAGCGGTGTTATAATCCACTGCTCTTCTACTTTTCCGTTGTTTGGATTGATATCGAAAAATGTAAAAAGGGGTTTGTCAACGTTTTCCGATCCGCAAAGGTTGGTTTCGATTGAATCCATATAATCCTGAATAGCAGCCTGGCGGGTGAGGGTATCTCTAAAATCAGCTTCCGGGAATTTCTTATCCCAGAATGCATACGGAATTTGAACATGCCATTTCCAGTTAATCTGATTTTCGTACGCTTTTTTCAGGAATTTAGGCACCACCATGGCAATATCCACCCATCCTGCGAGGTAAGAAGAGTACCAGGCAGGCTCAGGGTAGTAGTCGTTGTTGCTCCATGAATCTTTGACGGCAAAGACAAAGGAATTTCCTTTGATTTTTCCGCCCATCCGTCGCCGGTCCAGGTCGGCATACGGATCAAAATCATCCAGAATATCGAAAGCTTCAAATTCCTGGCCGGGGAAGTCGGGGAACTTTCCGGAAACAATACATTTTTCGATGATGCCATTTTTGGCGACGGTATAACGACTGTAAAGCGCATTAATTACTTCGATGCCTTTGATAGTTTTCCCTTCAGTGTCAGGGATAAGGTGAACATTGGCACAGCCGAATTTCAAATAATCACGCAAAGCTTTCTCCAGGTACCGGCGGACCATCCTTCCCTGGCAGAAGGCAATAAGTTCTTTGTCGTTGATCACT
>CAIXAQ010000815.1 GCA_903917425.1 uncultured Bacteroidales bacterium | reverse complement strand
GGTCTTTCACTGTCTCCGCTTCTTTCGTATGGACGGCGTTCAGGTCTTTCTCCGTCCCCGCTTTTATCAAATGAGCGACGTGCTGGTCTTTCACCATCTCCGCTTTTGTCAAATGAGCGACGTGCTGGTCTTTCGCTATCTCCGCTTTTATCAAACGGGCGCCTGGCTGGTCTTTCACTGTCTCCGCTTTTGTCAAATGAGCGACGTGTTGGTCTTTCGCCCTCTCCGCTTTTATCAAACGGGCGCCTGGCCGGTCTTTCACTGTCTCCGCTTCTTTCGTAAGGAAGGCGGGCAGGTCTTTCGCCCTCTCCGCTTTTATCAAATGAGCGACGCGCTGGCCTTTCACTGTCTCCGCTTCTTTCGAAGGGGCGACGTACCGGTTTGTCGGAATCACTGCTGGAGCGACGTGCTGGTCTTTCGGCATCACTGCTTTTATTGTACGACCGTCGGGGGCTTTCATCTTTCCCGGCACCTCTGCTGCTACTTCTGCCAGTTGACGAAGATCTTCCGCCTCCAAAGGCAGAACTTCTGTTTGGCCGGGAATCACTCTTTTTCGGGGTTCCCTTTCCCGGCCTGCTATTACGCTGCATAAAAATATATTTTTTGCAAAGATATGAATTTTTACGCCATAAACTATAAAACCTGCAACCAGCGCCCCCGGAATCGGTTTATAATCTGCACATAATCTGCGATTTGCATCAAAGAGCCAACAAAACCTGCCTTCATCCCATACGGCAGCAAAGTATTTTTTACAATCCACATGGTTTTTATTAAAATATTTACTATATTTGTAAAACGCGTCGAAATTCTTTTTATAAACAGAAGGAGGCTATATGAAAACCATTAATGAACGAATTATCACAGTCGGGCATTTTACATGGTCGAGAGCTATGCTGCTGCAAATATTACTTCAGGATAGCGGCATTGATTGCTTCCTGGTTCCTAAAGATAGCAATCTTCCCCGCGGATACGTTGATCTGCGGGTGGGAAACAGGGATGTGGAAAATGCATTAAAAATTATTGCCATTTCATCGCATGATACCGGAAGTGCAAAGGAGCGCGCCCTGCAACATATTCAGGCTGTAAGACGCATTTTGGTACCTGTCGATTTTTCGGATATATCATTTGATGCCTGCCGGTTTGCCTTAAGCCTGGCCGCTAAATACAAAGCCGAGGTGAAACTTGTACATGTATTTTATAATCCGGCTATGGATGTTTCGCCTTACGCCGATCATTACTCGTACCAGATCAAGTTGGTT
Organism: uncultured Bacteroidales bacterium; assembly: GCA_903917425.1. Classification (GTDB taxonomy): domain Bacteria; phylum Bacteroidota; class Bacteroidia; order Bacteroidales; family UBA4417; genus UBA4417. The sequence goes on along the minus strand of CAIXAQ010000815.1, from coordinate 3,005 downwards.
GAAAGCCTGAGGGAAATTGAAAAAAGTGCCCGCGAAAACATGCTCAAACTGGAACACAAACTTAAAATATGGAGTATCAAGGAAAAGTATTCGCAGATTCATATTTCATCAAAGCTAATAAACGGACTAGGCGTTGACGAGATACTGGATTACAGTAAAAAATACAAACCTGCCCTCATTGTTATGGGTACCAGGGGGCTTACCCACGATAATTACAAAGCCTTTGGACGGGTGGTTAGTAAAGTAATTGAAGAATCGACCATCCCGGTTTTGGCGATTCCTTTTGGGAATAAAAAAGTTATAAGCGGGATTAAAACCATGTTGTATGCAACGGATTTTGACCCTTCTGATTTCTCGGCACTGAACCGGATGATACAGATGCTGTCGCCTTTTGATATCGGCATTCATTGCGTGCATGTGTGTTTTGTGGAGAAAAAGCCCTGGGACACTGTAAAATTAGACGAACTAAAAACGCATCTCCTTTCTGAATATAAGGATGTGAATATAAGTTTCAGCAATATTGTGAGCGATAATATTATTAATGGTCTTGAGACGTATATCCGCGAGAACAACATTGATGCACTGGCTGTTACAGCTCACAAACGGAATCTGTTTGAGAAAATATTTATCCCCAGCGTTTCGAGGAAAATATACAGCGAAACAGGCAAACCGCTACTCGTTTTTCATTCGCATGAGTAGTCTTTTGGGAATTTCAGGTTTCAGTGGTTTTTTATGTTAAACAGAATCCCGAAGGTGAGATTATTTTGCTGTAACAGAAAAAAAGCTTTGCTAAAAAGAAGATCAGGTCAAATTATGCAAACATAAAGCAAGCACTTGTTTTGCAGTAAGATAGATGCACTTTCAAGCCCCTGCGTGAAGCAATTATGAATCCCGTCAAGAAGCAAATTCTGTCAAGCACGTCAATTTCTTACTGGCCAAATAAATCATAAAACTAAAGGAAGGCCTTTTCAAAATCGGTTATTTCCTCCTGATATCGTACGCCAGCATTGCGTCGCCATGCCGCATATACAAAATGCCATCACTGATAACAGGTATGGTGAAGTATTCTTTTTTACCCAATGGAAGTTTGAACGAACTGATCAGTTCCATTTTGCCGTTATCAGGCTTTACCAGGCCAACTTTTCCTTTCTGTGTGTAGAGGTAAAGCATGTCATCTGCAAAAATGGTGACTCCTTTGTCGAATTTGAGCGAGTCGGTCAGTTGCCCGGAGGTTGCATCTATACTGCAATAGCGTGCTGGTTTGTATTGAGATGTATAAATATAGTTGCCGATTTTCACAAAACCTCCATGAACATTCGTAACATTTTCGTTGCTCCAGATTTCGGTGATAGTGTTGCCTTTATCTGATAAAGCCAGTTTCACGGCACCGTTTCCGGTTCCTGTAATGTAATAAAGTACGCCGTTTTCATAAAGGGCTGTATTGGCGTGGATATCGCCATTTCCCTTGAGTGGTTTATTCCAAAGGAGTTCGCCTGTGACAGCATCCAAACCGATAAGGTTGTGAATGGTGAAATTAACAATGACTTTTCGCGAAGGCAGTGTAATCAGCAGCGGTGAGGTATAAGCGGTTGAATCTTTCATCGCAGCGGAAACCCATGCGATTTTCCCGCTAAACCTGTCGAGAGCAACTGCATTGGTGTCGGGCCCGCCGGGAAAACAATAAACCAGGTTTTCGTTAACAAGCGGACCTTCGGAATAACCAAACCTGACATTGATGCCATGCAAATCTTTTATCATATCCACCGCCCATCGTTCGGATCCTGTGCTGGCATCAAAACAGATTAAACGGCCCATGCTTGTTGAGACGTAGAGTAATCCATTCACCAGAGTAGGAGTTGAGCGCGAACCGGTAAAATTTTCCATCCATTCGCGGCCGGTTTGTTTTTTCCATTCCAGTTTTCCCGATTTGTCGAAAGCAATCAAGTACCCGATGCTGTCAATTTCGCCCGTAACATAAATCCTGTTTCCGAAAATGATGGGCGAACTGTAACCGTTACCAATTCCCTCCGTTTTCCAAAGAACGGAAGGCCCTTCTTTGGGCCAGACTTTCAGCAGGTTGGTTTCGTTGTATATTCCATCGCGCGCAGGACCACGGAACTGTGCATCGACCTGAGCATTCAGTTTAAACGTGAAAACTACTGAGCAAGTGAGCAGAATCAGAATTCTACTCATGCTAAATCCGGTTGAATTTGTATCCATAACTGAATGAAATCAGGGTTTAAAAATGGAAAGAATTATTTTGTGCAGTAAAAATAAGGCATAGCAGAATACAACAAATCAAAATTTGAAATTTGTTATATAATAATCGTTAAAACAGGAATATCTATCTGTGAAACAAATCTGTACCCCCAAAAACTGCCGGTTTACAAACGCAAAAAAATAAAAACTGCAGTTTAATTCCGGATATCGTAAACCATCAGCGAATTTCCGTGGCGGATATACAACCTGCCTTTATCGATAACAGGGTGCGCCCAGTGCTGTGCCGCGCCATAAGGAACCTTAAACGAGCTTATTTTCTTTACACCATCCAATGTTGGTTCCAAAAGGGCAACTTCACCGCTTTCGTCGTAAGTGTAAAGCATTCCATCAGCCGAGATTATAGCACCAGGTTTGCCATTAAATTTATCAAAGTAAACTTCCTCACCCGATTTCCAATCCAGCACATGAATTCCTTTTATTTTGTCGCCTAGCCCGTAAATCCGTCCGTTGAGCAACACAACGCCCCCGATGCGGTTGTCGAGTGCAGGGTTTTTCCAAGCCTTCTCAACCGAAGTGCCGTCAAATGACAGCTTCAGCATGGCACCGCCGTAACCGTAACCCGAAACGCAATAAAGGTATCCATTGCTATAAAGTGGGGTATTGGCATGAACTGCATACATATTGATCTGCTCGTAACTCCATAATTTTTTGCCGGTTTCGGCATCCAGGCCGAGGATGGACTTTTCGGTCATGGTAACAACAACTTTCCGTGTTGGCAATGTTAT
>CAIXAQ010000814.1 GCA_903917425.1 uncultured Bacteroidales bacterium | reverse complement strand
TAAATCAATCTGGATATTATTGGTGTAAAGTTTTTGATTCAGAAACGATTCAATTATCTAACTTAAAACAATTTGGATTTCAGGAAATTACATTTAAAGATTTTATTCCTGACAAATTTCCAGAAATGGGAATATTTGAGTTAAAAAAAGCTTATATTTTTGGAGAAAACGGATGGATTATTAATGAAAATGGATATTGGTTACCCGAGTTTTCATGGTATGGAGAAAACTTTAATGAAGTAAATATTGACCTTGAAACAAATAAATTTAAGAAATTAAAAGGGACTTGTTTATTATTATGTAGTGATTGGGCTGATACAAATTATAGTCATTTTTTATTAGATACACTGGGTAGGTTTGAATTGTTCAGAAAAGCAGGATTTTCAATATCTGATGTTGATTATGTCTATTGTCCGATACCAAGTCCTTTTGCAGAGAGTTTATTGATAAAACTTGGAATACCTATAAGCAAATGTATACTTCCTGAAACAGGAAAAGCATATCAGTTTGAAAGTCTAATTGTTCCAAGCTTTCCCGGATACAGACGTGTTTATCCTAAATGGCTGGTTGAATTTTTAAGGAATGAGTTTACTGAAAAGCCTTTAAAAAAATTCAGAAGACTCTATATTCCTCGCAATGCTTCCAGGAAAATATGTAACGAAAAAGAATTGATCCCGATTTTAGAAAAGTTTGGTTTTGAAATTTTTGAGCCTAGTTTGTATATGGATACACCTTCCCGTTTTGCTGAAGCAGAAGTTGTGATTGGCGCTCATGGTGCTGCACTGTCTAATCTTGCTTTTTGTCAACCCGAAACTAAAGTATTAGAACTTATGCCTTCTGACCACGTATTTCCTCATTGGTATACATTATCAGCAGCTGCAGATTTAGTTTATAGCTGTATAATCGGTAAAAGTGAAAATGAACGACTGTCACCGAAATATGGACCCAGTCCCTATGACTTTTTTATAGATGTGGATGTGTTTGAAAAGGCATTGTCTGAACTTATAAGATAGAAACATAAAAACTTAAAACTTAATATTATGAAATACGCAAGTTTAATATATACCACTTCTTCCAACCTAGGTGACCAAATTCAAAGTTTAGCATTAGAACAGTTTCTTCCTTCTATAGATGATAAATTTGATAGGGATTATTTAAGCGAAGTAAACAATAAGGAAAAACATTTACTCATAATGCAGGGCTGGTTTTCTCATTTACCAGAAAAATGTTTTCCTCCCTCGGACTCTATCATTCCGGTTTTTTTTGGTTTTCATATAACCGATTGGAATGAAAGTATTGAACATTTTTCAAAACCACAATCTATTGATTATCTTAAACTACATGAACCAGTTGGCTGCAGAGATAAAAAAACAATGGAGATGCTTATTGAAAAAGGAGTTAATGCATTTTACAGTAAATGTTTAACATTGACATTTCCAAAAAGAGAATTTGAACCCGAAAATGGTAAGGTTTTTCTTGTAAATATGAAAGGGGTAAAGATACCTGAATCCGTCAGTAAGGATTCAATATCTCTTTCACATGATGTTTACCCATTTTGGGATGAAGAAGTTAAATACCTTATGGCGAAACAGCTAAT
>CAIXAQ010000813.1 GCA_903917425.1 uncultured Bacteroidales bacterium | reverse complement strand
ATATTGCCATTTTCATCAATGCCTTTGGTTAGGAGGTCTTGCATAAGGCCGGTTTTGATGCGCTGGTATTTGGAAATAAGAGCTTCAGTGTTGCCTATTGCGGAATCAGCAGTGGAGAGGATTTCGGCGATGCGGATTTGTTCAAAACTACTAAATCTTGAAAACTTTATTTTTAGCAAAAGCTCTCTATCAACATGAGGTATGCCAGATCCGTTTGTTTGAGATTTCAAATAACCTTCTATCCCTTTCAATTGATAAAATAAAAACTCCCTATTATAATCATTCAGATTAAATTTAAATTTAACCATTGTAGAAGAAAGTACACCATTCTTCCCAATGAAAAATTCCCCTGCATTGGATCCATCCCAAAGGAGTAATAAATCGCCATCTTCTACTTCAACCTTTCCTGGAAAATCAGAGATATAATTAGGAGCTGAATTCCCTCTAAGATACTCGGGTGTTAAATATAATATCTGTTTTTGAGAGACGAAACCTTTGAGAGGTGACTTTCCTTTTTGATATGTCAATACCTTTTCAAGTTTCATTTTATTACAAATAATTCAGTTCAGTTAAAAATGCACTTAATTTATCCAATGAGGATTGACGTTTAGATTCTAGTTCCTGGGAAGTTACTTTATACTTATCCCAATGTTTTTCAATACCTGCAGTTAGTTTTCGTTTTTCGGCATTGAGGTATTTCTGAAGTTCTTGTTGCACCAAACTGTTATGCTTTTGAAGAATTAGTGTTTTACATTCTTCGGATGTAATTACACCACCAATTTTTTCAAGGAATGCATCAAGACCTTTCAATATTTTCTCAATTTTCAGATTATCAGCTGTTACCATTTTCATCGTCTTGAGGTAAGCGGCTTTTTCTTTTTTTGCAGAAGGTTCACCTGTAGCTTTCAAGTCGGAAATTCGTTTGATATTATGTTGAAGCAGGTTGTTTAACTCTTCTTTTTCATCATCGACACCATACATTTTGAAATCAACCTTTTTGTCCAAATCAGCCTTCAACTCTTTTACCTTTATTTTGGCTTCTTTAATTGTGTCTTCGAGAGATTTAATCTTTTCGAGGTTCTTTTTGAGAACCGCTGTTTCTGATTCTGTTCCGCTCAGCTTGCTGAGTAGTTTGATCTGTTCGCCCAAGTATTCTTTAATCACTTTAGGAGTTATTTCAATTTCCGGTTCGCCTTCTTCCGGAACTTCCGGTTCATAGTCAACCGTTTCGATAAATTCCTGCAAATCAGATTCTTTCTCAGAAACATTGCGTTCAGCATCCAAAATGGCTTGTTGCTCGGCCTTAAAGTAGGTTTCGATGAAATATTCCTTTGGCACCAGGCTTGGAACCCAGCCAATGGTAGCTATAGTTTTGAGGTCGTATTTGATATTTGTCCACCAGTTAACAAAAACTCCAGCCACCTGGAATTCGTCCAGGACGTTCATCGAAATAAAAGTAGTCTTTAACGAAGTGATTAATTTCTGCCGTACTTCTGCCAAATTACCACCACTTAATGCCAGGTGATCAACAATGCCTTCGCGAATAGTAGCCTGTTTTTCGAAATCTGACATTGGAACTACATACTCGTGCACCTTTGCAATCCTTGCAAACTCATCGCGGGCCAAAAGCCACCAGGTATCAAGAGCCTGCTGCATACCAGATATTGTAGCAAGCATGGCAGCGTTGTATTCAATGGTGTTTTTTATTGATGCTTTTTCCAGAATTTCCGGTTTGAACAGATTGTAATTTTCACGATCCGGTTTAAACAGTTCAGTGGATAAAACTCCAAACTTATCGTATTGACTTTTTTGGCTTTCAATTTCAGTAACGGGAATTCCGCCGACTAAATGGGCTTTAACATCTTCGGGTTCCGGATCGGGAGTGTTGTCGACATACCTACGGATATTTAGGTTGTAAGCATGTTCGCCGGCGATAGTTTCCTTGTCTACTAACTTACTGTATTTATCAATTTCCAATTTGTGAGTAAACACGAAATTGATTTTCTCAATGTCTTCGGGACGTAGGAAATTCTGAACCTTGCCTTCGCCATATTCGGCATCGGCATTAATGAAAAAGATTTTGTTT
>CAIXAQ010000812.1 GCA_903917425.1 uncultured Bacteroidales bacterium | reverse complement strand
CTTTTTACAAACAAAACACAGCACGAGCCGCATCCGAACTGAATTGGGATAATGAAAAGCAAACTCTGATCGAAATATTTACTCCCTATGCCTGAAAAACACCTGCATATTGTTTCATTCAGTGTTCCGTTTCCGGCAAATTACGGAGGTGTAATCGATGTTTTTTATAAATTAAAAGCACTTCACAAAGCCGGAATTAAGCTTCACCTCCACTGTTTTCAATATAACCGTCCGGAGGCTACTGAACTAAGTGCTTATTGTGAATCAGTGAATTACTACCCGCGTAAGACAGGAATCGCGTCGCAGTTTTCCGTAAAACCCTATATCGTCGAAAGCCGCCAGTCGGAAGAACTGTTGAAAAACCTCATTTCGGACAAGTATCCTGTGCTTTTCGAAGGGCTGCATAGCTGTTATTACCTGAATCACAAATCGTTACAAGGCCGTAAGCTTATTTACCGTGAAAGCAATATAGAACACACTTATTACTTCAACTTATTTAAAACTGAAAAAAATATCGGGCGAAGAACTTTCTATTTAATTGAAAGCCTGAAACTACGACTTTACCAAAAACAGCTGAAGCATTCCTCGAAAATGCTTGTTGTTTCTCAAACGGATTGCAATTATCTGACAAAGCAATTTCCCGGCAATTCAGTGACTTACCTGCCCAGTTTTCATGGAAACAGCGAAGTGGAAAGCCTTCCCGGTAAAGGAAACTATGCACTTTATCATGGAAATTTGTCGGTGAATGAGAATATTGAGGCTGCCGAATACCTTGTAAAGGAGGTTTTTAATGATTTACCAATCAAATTGAAAATTGCCGGGCTTAATCCATCTGAATCTTTACGAAAACTGGTTTCAGATTTTCCGGATACAGAGCTTATTGCAAACCCATCGCAGGCCCAAATGAAAGCACTTATCAGGAATGCCCAGATTAATGTTCTGGTGACGTTTCAGGCTACAGGTTTAAAATTAAAATTGCTTAATACACTTTACATTGGCCGGTGGTTACTGGTAAACCCGGCAATGTTGGCAGGTACCGGTCTCGAAAGCCTCTGCGAGATTGCAGAAACAGCAGGCGAAATGAAAAAGAAAATCTTTACACTTTTCAACACGGAATTTGAGCAGCAACAACTTCTGAAAAGAACTGAACTTCTTCAAAAACGGTTTTCGGACCAGGTGAATGCTGATAAGCTCATTAACGAAATATTTGACACACAATAATTGGTTTTACTGCGTATTGACTGGAATTAGACTATTTAGAAGGCAGAAGTCAGAAGACAGAAGACAGAAGTAGCTGTGCGATTGATATTGCATTTTTATGATAGAAAAGATTTCGCATAATGTTAATCATCTTATATTTAACTATTTGTAATTGAATGCTATTTCTATAAGTAGCTTCTGACATTCGACTTTCGACATCCAACATCCGACAATTTAAATTCCCCATTTAAATTAGCAGTAAAACCTAATAATTAGCGTACTGCTATCCTCTCTGAATATTCATTCCGGGATGAACAAACCGTGCTTTTAACAGTTTTTATCATCTGAATAAATCATTTGCACTGATTCATACAAAATGTATATATCTTTGCAAAAAATTTGAACCAATTAAAAAATAACAAATAAAATGGCTGTATTAGTAGGTAAAAAAGCGCCTCAGTTTGAGGCAGATGCTGTGATAAACGGAGGCGAATTTGTTGAAAAATTCTCGCTTGCCCAGTATATCGGCAAAAAACATGTTGTATTTTTCTTTTATCCGCTCGATTTTACATTTGTTTGTCCTACCGAAATCATTGCGTTTCAGGACAAACTCGATGAATTCGAAAAACGTAACGTTCAGGTTGTAGGCTGTTCTGTGGATAGTAAATTTTCGCATTGGGCATGGCTCAATACTGCTAAAAATTCAGGCGGTATTAAAGGCGTTACTTTCCCTTTGGTTTCTGACCTTTCGAAAACCATTTCCGAAAACTATGATGTCTTGGCCGGAGAATGGGAATATGACGAGGATGAAGACTATGTAGAATTCAATGGAGATGCAGTAGCTTACCGCGGGCTGTTTCTTATTGACAAACAAGGAGTTGTACGTCACCAGGTAGTTAATGATTTACCTTTGGGCCGCAGCGTTGATGAAGCATTGCGTATGGTTGACGCTCTGCAGTTTTTCGAAGAAAACGGTGAAGTTTGCCCTGCCAACTGGCATAAAGGCGATGAAGGAATGAAAGCTACTGCCGACGGTGTTGCAGATTACCTGAGCAAGCACTAAGATTGTATCCTTATAATATTAAGACCGGCCTTGAGCCGGTTTTTTTATGAAAAAGTAGCCTGACAGGTATAAATTTGAATCGATTCGTCTCTTAAAAAGCATAGAAAATCATAATTTATAAGGGTGCTCGGGGGCTACAGATTCACCATGAATAATCATCCGTCTGTGTGAGAATTTTTAGCCATCGCTTGTTTAATTTATGATTTTTCAGATAAAAGAAGGTCTGAATGATACGGTTATACACAGGAATTACCAGGAAAGCAATTATCCAACTTCTAAACAGAATAAAATTGATCATTTGCGAGTCCTTTTCCACGCTGTCAGAGCATAAAACAAGTACGAACGAAGAAATTTTCCGTCACGCCTTACACACAGCGCGCCTGCCAGGTGATTACTTCTCTTTAAGTATTGAAGGGAGTTTAAGAAAACAAGAAGCACACGAACAGAACTTCGTACACAATCTAATAATTATAGTTTAATCTTGCTCGTTTTGAAATTCAATAAATAAATGATTTTGTTAATTATCAGAATCATTGTTAATTTGATGTTTCAAACATCCCGAACTTTGCCCCATGTGTATTCAAACCTCATAATACCACTCCAGCAAATAAACAACCGTATGAAAATCAGATACCTGTTCCTGAGTTTACTAGTGTGTTTGTGCCTTTTCAGTGCCTTTCCGCAAAAAAGTAAAGTGAATGACTCCCTGGCTGCTAAATCAAAAAATGAAGCTGATGCAGTAACTCTTTATAGGGAGTATGTTCTTGATTCGCTAATTAAAGTCCGTTTGCAAAGTGAACTTGTTCAATCTTCAGGTGACAGACGTAAAACAAAAGAACTTGAAGCAAAACTCAGGAAAATTGAGCAGCAGGACTCGTTGCGAAAGGTTGAATTAATGCGGAAAATAGATACGCTTAAATTACATGCCAAAGGTTATGCCGTCGCTCCATTCAATGATACCTTATTCTTTGTTTATGCAAAGATTGTATCCTTTACACCTGAAGAAAGAGTTAAAAGCATTAACAAACGCATTCGCGAGTTATACCAGGACCCCTTTTTCAAGCCCGATTCGCTCAGGTTATCCGAATCCGAATCAGGAACCGAAATAGATTATAAAAATCACCTGGCAATTATGATGGTGACTAAAATAGATGGATTAATTGTAAACAAAGATAATACGCAGTTGGCCGGCGAATACCTAAAAATAATCAGGACAGCAATAGTTAAAGAGAAAGCGGCTAACAGCCTGGTCAACTGGCTTAAACGTATTGGGTTTGTACTCCTGATCATTGCCGGATTGAGCCTTATCATTATGCTTATTAATAAACTTTTCAAGTGGATTAACAACCGCCTGAGCGGCAGTGGGGAACGATTCCTGAATGGCATAACTATAAACAAGATCAAGATTTTTACTCCTGATCATTTCGAAAAATTTGCATTACGACTCACCGGTCTTGTGCGCATTATTATCATAATACTCATTGTCTACCTTTCGTTGCCCTTGATATTCGGCATATTCCCTGAAACGAAAATTTGGGAAGCGACTTTGTTACAATGGATACTTAGCCCCACGAAAAAGGCATTGCAAGGTATCATCGGTTTTCTGCCTAACCTGTTTTCCATCATAGTGATTGTTTTCATTTTCAGGTATGCAATTAAAGGGATAAAGTTTTTTGTGGACCAGATTGAGAAAGGCCAGATTCAACTCAGTGGATTCCACGCCGATTGGGCATATCCAACCTTCAGAATTTTAAAATTCCTTTTGTTTGCCTTTATGCTGGTGTTGATTTTTCCATACCTTCCGGGATCCGGCTCACCGGCCTTCCAGGGAGTGTCAGTATTTATCGGCATATTGTTCTCATTGGGATCGTCGAGTGCCATAGCTAATATGGTTGCAGGAATGGTTATAACCTACATGCGCCCTTTCAAGATCGGAGATCGGGTGAAAATAGGCGATATTGTCGGCGACGTGGTTGAAAAAACCACCCTTGTAACGCGTATCAGGACTATAAAAAATGAAGATGTTACCGTGCCTAATTCGACGGTATTGCTAAGCAGTACAACTAATTATTCGACCAACACCCGAGCCCCTGAGAGTGGTTTAATCGTTCACACCACGGTTACCATTGGCTACGATGTTCCTTGGAAAGATATGCATAAAGCATTAATAGATGCTGCTTTGCGAACGAAAATGATTTTAAAAAAACCTGAACCGTTTGTTCTGCAAACCAGCCTTGACGATTTTTATGTTTCGTACCAGATTAACGGCTACACCCGCGAAGCCAACAAACAATTGGAAATATACTCGCTATTGCACCAGAACATTCAGGATTGCTGCAACGAAGCAGGTATTGAAATAATGTCGCCGCATTACCGCAACCATCGCGACGGGAATATGGCTACCATTCCGGCAAATTACCTGGATAAAGGTTACAAGGCACCGGCATTTAATGTAAATGAGGTTAAGCATAAATAGGAGCAAATAAGCACTTTGCTTTTGAATCAAGTGCGAGTGAATTTAAAGCTGACCCATCGGCAAGCAGGATGCACTCAAGGCAGAAAAGATCACTGGCACCTGAAAAGGAAATTTTCCTAGTGAATGGAATAAATAAACAGATGGAATTTACAAAAACCCAAATTGAAATGAAAGCAACACTTAGAGCAATATGCATCATTGTTTTATCAATGGTACTGAAAACAACGATAGTATACCCATGCACAGGCAAAACTCTAAAACCAAAAGATGGAGGTATTCAGCATCCCGGCGATTGCGATGGTTTAAAAGGATATACCTGGTCAGTTGTAAAAAACCGTTGCATCAACATCGTTGAAACAGGCACTGCATTTTCAGCTTTCGATGCAAATACAGGGAAAACAGATTCAGAAAAATCTGCTTATGTTGTTCTATCCGATGACAAATTGAAAGCAGAAGTATTTTTCAGTTATTCAACCGATAAACCGATTGTAATGGACGCGAAACCTATTGTGGAAGGCGAAACCATGCCCGTTATTTTTGAAAATAAAACCGAAATGTTAAAAATCAGGTTTTACAAAGATGCCTACCACATACTTTATAAAGATGAAATCAGGTATATTCAACACTATTCAATTTCTGAAGGATTAGGATTTGAACTAAATAACCCGCGATGAAAAATGGGCACATACCGCATTGTAATCCGATGGAATACAGATTCTTGAAATATTTCACGAAATCCGGTGACAACACCATGGGATTACCTCCCGGAAGAGCCTGTTTCCGGGAGCAATAAGTCCATCAACAAAATAATTAATTTGCTTGCAGCTATAAGGTTGGGAGATTATGATTTGATAGTGTACTGTTTTGATAAAGCCGGTAATGAAGTTTCCAAAACCGAAACTATCAGCATCGCCAATTAATTAAAAGAAAAGAATTATGAGAACGACAAATTTAATGGTAATGAAAAAGAAAATTGTTTTTTTATCAATAGTTGAATTTATACTTTGCATAGGCTTATTCCCTTTAACCTCGTTTGGACAGCATGGCAAAATACTTCCTGGATTCGATAAAACGGAGTTCCTTGAAATGCTGAAAATATCTTCCTACCAGGGTGATACCCTCTACAATCCAGATCTGTCGCCACCTCTGAAGTATAAAAAAATCTATCGCTCGAAAACGATGGGATTAGATAACAGGTGGGATTTATGGGTGTCGGATCAATCAGTAGCTGTGATCAGCATAAGGGGTACAACCTCTGAAACGACCAGCTGGCTTGAGAATTTCTATGCTGCCATGGTTCCTGCAAAAGGAAAGCTGAAATTAAGCAACAATTTCAGCTTTGATTACCATCTGTGCGACGACGATAAAGCTGCCGTTCACACAGGGTGGCTTATTGCAACTGCGTTTCTTTCAAGAGACATATTGCCGGAAATGGATTCGCTGGCAAAATACGGAGTTCGTCAATTTTATATCATGGGCCACAGCCAGGGAGGTGCCATCGCTTATTTGCTCACAGCCCACTTTCTTGACCTGCAAAAGCAAAAAAAGCTTCCAGCCGATTTTGTTTTCAAAACGTATTGCAGTGCCGCGCCCAAACCCGGGAATTTGTATTTCGCCTATGCGTATGAGAACATGACCAAGGGAGGTTGGGCTTTTACCGTGGTTAATTCAGCCGATTGGGTTCCCGAAGCGCCATTTTCAATTCAAACAACAATGGATTTCAACCCTTCAAATCCATTTGTAAACGCAAAAAGCACCATTAAAAAGGCTCCGTTCTTTCAGCGCTTGGCCATGAATCATTTTTATAACAGCCTGGATAAACCTACAAAAAAAGCTAATAAGCAATATCAAAAACAATTAGGGAAAACATTGGGGAAATTTATCAAGAAATCCCTGCCTGAATATGAAATCCCTGAATATTACAACTCCAGTAATTACACCAGGGCGGGCGAAAGTATAGTGCTTTATGCTGATTCAGAATATTATAAATTATTTCCGGATGATCCCGAAAAAATATGGACGCATCATATGTTCGAAGCTTATTTGTATTTAACTGAAAAATATTAAAATCACATCTTATGTACCTTAAATCAATCCTGGCATTCATAACACTTTCGTTGCTTGTTATAACAACAAGTGCCCAAGTGCTCATCCCATTCCATCTGGTAAACGGATATATACTTATAGATGCTGAGGTTAACCAGGTAAAAGGGAAGTTCATTTTTGACACCGGCACTCCTTTGAATTTTATGTTAAACAATAATCTTGTTCCCCTTGATAAAAATACATTCGTGGTAACCGGAAAGACCGGATCTGGTCAGGTACTGGATGTTTACAAGTCAAACATTGACCGTATTAAAATCACACAGTCTGGCCTGGAATTCAATAATTTGCAAAACATTACCCATACCAATTTTAGCTTTATGCAGGACAGCATAGCTTCCGACATACTCGGAACATTTGGCTATGGTATTATGAAGGATTATGTCGTAACAATTGATTACGACAGGCAAATTATAAAAATGGATACTGCGTACAAGGAAATGCCAGGTTTGAAATTGATAACAGCCTTTCACTATACAAACGAGGGCAATCTCCCTGAAGTGACCTTTACGGCAGCCAACGGCAGAAAAATACAGGCTTACTTTGATACAGGTAGCCAGGGGGTAATGAAGTTTAACAAAGGTCTCTTTTCGGAATTATCAGATGAACACCTGCTTGAAGCATACAGCACTGGCTTTTTGTATGGATACGCTAAAGCAGGATTTCAAACCTATTTAATCCGGAATCTCAGGTACAATAATATTGTTTTCGACATAAAGCATTTATCATATACCCAGGGGGATGAAAATAAAATATCATTGGGTTATTCTTTTTTAAAAAATTATATAAGTGTATGGGATTTTAATAACAAGGTTATAAACCTGTATAAAGACAATTAATCCGTTAACAAAGAATTTGTTAGACCAGCCCAAGAGAAAAAGCAAGTCAAAAAACGCCCCGCCGAATAGGATGAGTCTAATTTGATTTGTGCCCTTTCGTTTTCGAAAAAGTGCTTAAAATATCTATTAAAATTTAGCCAAAATCTGTAATTGAACAAATTGTTAAAAATATTTGGTTTTAGTAATTTGATAATTTTTTATATTTGTAATGAACTTAAACTAATGTATATGAAAAAATATTTAGCTGAATTAATCGGAACCTTTAGCCTGGTGCTATTCGGTTGTGGAGCGGCGGTAATTTCAGGTAACGCTCAGGTTGGACCCGCTGGCGCTGGTTTGTTAGGGATTTCTATCGCTTTTGGTTTTGCAGTTGTGGCAATGGCTTATGCCATTGGAGGCATTTCCGGTTGCCATATAAATCCTGCCGTTACGGTTGGTGTATTGGTAGCGGGGCGCATGACCGCCAAAGATGCAGCAGGATATATTGTAGCACAGTTGATCGGTGCCACAATTGGTGCCGGAGTTCTGTACCTGATAGTGAGTGGTAGCAGCAGTTGGGTTATGCCCGAATGGGGCCTTGGTTCAAACGGATGGGGCGAAGGCTATCTTGGAAACTATAATACTACATCCGCTTTTTTAGCGGAAGCTGTTTTTACATGTCTTTTCCTCTTTGTAATCCTGGCTGTAACTTCAAAATATGGTAACAGTACCATGGCAGGTTTAGCGATAGGCGTTACGCTCATGCTGATTCACCTGGTTGTTATTCCGGTAACCGGAACTTCAGTAAACCCGGCACGTAGTTTTGGCCCTGCCATATTTTCCGGGGGCAAGGCTCTTTCCCAATTATGGTTGTTCTTTGTTGCCCCGGTTTTTGGAGCAGTTGTAGCAGCATTAATTTGGAAATTTGGTTTTGAAACAGAAGATAAAAAGGCCTGACAGAGGAAATACCCCCTGGAAAATTATTAAAAAGCTACCCGTTTCGGGCGGCTTTTTTTATTAAACCTAGCCTTGCTTAGCAATTCAGGAATCATCTTCCTTAAAACCCAGGTCAAAAATTAGCAGATAGTTCCTTTAATTCTGCTAATTGCCTGTCACTAAACCCATCGGGTACCATATTTGCCGACCGGCACAGAAAATAAATACGTGCCGATTTTGCCAGAATATCAATCACATCAAAAGTGTCGCCAATGCTTTCTCCAATGGCAAAGACTCCATGCTTTTCCCATAGGGCCACATTGTGATTCTGAAGTGCTTTAATTGTTTCCATTGCTATATCTGCCGTTCCCGGAAGGATATATGGAACAAACCCAATGCCTTTCGGCACAAAAATAATAGTTTCGGGATGCATTCCCCATAGCAGCCTATTGATAGTCTGCTCATTACAGAATTCCCGTGATTGAGTCAATGTTATAAGTTCAGTTGTATGTGCATGCATTACAACTTTTTCCGCACTTCCACGCAAGGCAATCATCTGGTGGATTCCCAAATGTGTAGGCAATTCGGATGTGGGCAGAAAATTGTCATCGTTTAATTTCTTTGACAGAATCCAATATCCGTTCCCTTCCTGGTTCAACTTAAGAATAAGCGTGTTTTTAACCGGTTTTCGAGCCAGGTCGCGCATGCGTTTCCCTGTACCAGTTACAAAAAAGCAGTAACCGGATAAGTTAGGATACACTGCCGGAAGTGAAATAAATGGAAAGATGTCGAAATCCGAAATTTCAAAATCCATAATTTCGTTGATATTCACCGAGATATTTCCTGCATTGCGTTCGGCCCATCCACGTTGCCAGAGATACCCGGCTACTTCGGCCATTTCCTTACTTATTTTCTTTAATGCCTTATTCCTGTTTAGTAATTCTTTCATAATACGCATGTTGTATCAATTCAGGTTGTCTCAAACGCAAGTAAACCTGGTCAGTTACCAGTTTAGTGCAGTTTACGTGTAATATACGTGTAATTTAATAATAATTTCGAATCACAAAAATATTCATTTCATAACGACCGTTACTATAAGAGTGAAAAATATTTATTCTGTACCTATTTGGTTTGGATGACTGACTTTCCAACCTGATAGATAATTTCAGGCATAAAGGTTAATTGATTTATTCAACTCTTAAAAAGTTTGGTATACCATTACTTAAACCTTTTGTATTAAATTGTTTACCAATTATTTAACAAATAATAAAAATACCGGATTATGATCCTGCCCCGCGAAGAAGCACTAGAATTACTTTTAAAAAATGTGAAAAATGAAAAAATGATCGCCCACAGCCTGGCATCAGAAGTTGTATTGCATGCTTTAGCTGTTCGTTTGGGCCGCAATGCCGAAGCCTGGGCGCAAGCCGGGTTGTTGCACGACCTGGATGTAGAGTTCACCAATGCCGATGCTTTAACGCATGGTCCTGTTGGGGCAGGATGGCTGGCCGAAATGGGTGTGGATGATGATGTTGTGGATGCCATCGGAAAGCATAACGAAATGGCTACGGGCAAACAACGGTTTAACGAATTTCAACACGCACTGGCTGCCGGCGAAACCATTACCGGGCTCGTTATGGCAACGGCTTTGGTGTACCCGGATAAAAAAATAGCTT
>CAIXAQ010000811.1 GCA_903917425.1 uncultured Bacteroidales bacterium | reverse complement strand
TGTTACGTGAAGGTGACATCTTTTCAAGCAGAAGAAATACTATAGAAGCTTCTGTGCGTAGCATTGATATTAATGGAGACTATAAAAATGAAGCTGCAATTTGTATCAAAGATGGTAATAGAGAACAAATTTTGATATACAGCATCGAAATAAATAACAATATCCTTAGTAAAAATTTAGTTGTAGAAAAAGTATATTTAACTGAGCATATTGAAAACTTCTATCCACTTGATTTAAATGGTGATGGCAGAAGCGAATTATTGATTACCAGAAAAGATAATATCTCTGAAGTTCTTGCTTTTTTTGATAATTATGAGCCTTATTCTAATTATTCTACAATTTACGAATCTGGGTTTCCAACTACATATCATAGGTTATTTCCAGGTGACTTTAATGGTGATGGTAATACTGATCTTTTATCGTGGTCGCAGGATGCAAATTTTGTCAAAAGTTGGTATCTATCGTATTGGACTGATAATGGTTTTTTAACACAAACGGTAGATTTGCCTGTGGATGATGGTTATAGTTCTGATGACATCAAATGCAGTGTGGCGGATTATAATGCCGATGGAAAGACGGATTTTATTTTATTTTTTAAGGATTCTGGTATGGAACTTAATTTAGTACCATATTATTCAAACGGAAATGAGTTTCATGAAGCTACAGAAATACATACTGGTTTAAATGGAATCTTATTACAGACTGAATACCCTACTGATCGTACTATTGATTTTAATGGAGACTGTATAAATGATATTGGACTTGCCTGGGATTCTTTTACTATTGTCTTAATGAATCCTTTACAACACAAACAATCTTTGGTTGCTATTGCTGATGGCCTTAACAAGCATACGGGCATTCAGTACAGTTCTTCTGTTGGATTAAGCTCGCCATATTCTAAAACTGAGAGTTTAACTTATCCTCAATCTATCCTGTCTTCACCATTTAGGATTGTTAGCTGCCTTTCAAATACGGACGAATCATTAGGAAGTATTAAGACTTATTACCAGTACGGAAATGCAGTAGTGCATAAACAAGGCAAAGGCTTCCTTGGTTTTAAAGAATTTGAAACCAATTCGTCTGTTTCGCCGATCTTTTCAGTTTCAAAATCTGAAGTCGACCCTACCTATTATTTTATGTACCCTGTCGAATCAAAGAGTTTTAGGTATGTGGGCAATATGCAGGAACAGCTTATTTCGAAATCAACTTTTACGAAAGGTATAAAAACAAATTACGAACCTGCCATAAAAGTATTCCTTCCTTACCAACCATTGGTAACATCTTATGATTATGTTTCCGGCGCAAAAAATTTGAATGAGAGCAGCATTGACCAGTGGGGAAATCCAACAAGCAATCAAACCTCTGTTTTTTCATCGCATTCAGCTACTGCACCAATATACTATTCGATATCGACACCTTCAAACTATGTAAATGCAGGGGCATGGTGTCCATCGAAACCACAGGATATTCAAACAATTCAGAAAAGAACAGATTTGCCGTCATTCGTTAAAAACAATCACATCGAATATGATGCAAATGGTAATGTTACCAAAATGATTGATTATAAGGGATTGCCGAAAGAAGTAACAACTGTATTTTCGGATCCCACTCCCGCAGGACAAATGCGTAAAGTTGTCGTATCGGCTAATGATGTCACTTCGCGTGAAAGCACAATGGTATTTGATGAAAAATACAGATTTGTAGTTAGTTCTACCAATGCCGAAGGTTTAGTTTCCTCAGCCACCTACGATCCTGCTTTTGGAAACAAACTCACCATTACCGATGCCAACGAATTAACAAGTACAAGCTATTACGATGGTTTCGGGTCAGCGGTTAAAAAAACCGATCCTTTGGGAGTTTGGGCTGGCATTAAATTAAAATGGTACACCGGCACCGCAAAACCCAATATTCTGTATTATTCCGAATCCACTTCCAACAATGGTCTTACCTCGGTAAAATACTACGATAGGCTGGGAAGTGTACTCTATACCGCGGATACCGATCCAATAGGAATGGTTTCGTGTACAAAAACCGTTTACAATGCAAAAGGACAGTTGGTGAGTATCTCCGAACCTTATTTCGAAGGAACCTCCCCTTCCCAGTTTACTACAAATACCTATCATCCTGATTATGGTTTTCTGCAAACCACCACCCTGCCTACAGGCGTAATTATTACCAATACTAACCCCACTCCCGAAAATCCCGGTAATACATCAACGACAGCTAATAGTATAACCGGAATTACTATTTCAAAAACCGTGGATGCTACCGGAAAAGTAATATCGGCCACCGACCCGGGAGGTACAATTGCATATACTTATTTTAGTGATGGCAGCCCGAAATCAATTACAGCACCCGACGGCAGTGTAGTTTCAATAACCTATGATGCATATGGCCGACAAGAAACCCTAACCGACCCTGATGCGGGTCTCATAACCTATACTTACAATGCGTTTGGCGAATTGCAAAAACAAGTGGATGCCAAAGGCAATACTTTCGAGATGTTATATGATAAACTAGGAAGGTTGCGTGAAAAGAAAAGCACAAAAGTGAATGAAACCACCATACTGAAAAACGTTTATTACCAGGCAACAGATGCAAAAGGTAGCCGGGGAGCACTTGATTATACCGAATATATCGACGAAGATTCAAAAACATCAAAATACACCTACCTGTACAATTTAAATAGCCTGTTACAGCAAAAGACCATACAAACCGACAGAATTTTTACCTACTTTTACACTTACGATGATAAAGGTAACCTCAACGAATATACGTATCCGTCAGGTTATACCATAGTTCACGAGTACTACCCCAATAACGGCGCACTTAAAAAAGTGAAGGATAAGGTAACCGGCAACACAATTTATTCTCCTGGTAGTTTTAATGCACGCGGGCAGATGAATCATTATAGCATTGCCAACGGAACCATTTATACAAGCACTGAATATGATCCGTATGGTTTACCCACATACGTAAAGACTGGGAAATTCTACCCGGGTGCTACTTCTATTCAGTATCTCGAAACCAATTTCGATGCACAAACCGGTAACCTCAACTACCGTAAGGATCGCAACTGTGAGGTTAACGGGCAGGATCTTGCCGAGTATTTTACATACGACCCGGTTCATAGAAACCGTCTTGCCACCTGGCAGGTTACCGGGCAACAGCTATACAGTATGACGTATGCGGATAATAACGGCAATATCCTTACCAAAAGCGACTTAACAAGCGCAAACAATCCATATATATACAGTAAAATTAATGCCGGGCCACATGCCGTAACCGGAATTACTGCCCCCTTACAATTGCCGGCCGATGCTCTGCAACGAGTTACATATAACCCATTTAACAAAGTAAAACAGGTTTTTAATAACCTGGGGTATATGCTTTCAATTGAATACGGGCCCGATGAGCAACGGATAAAGAGCGAATTTTATACGCCTTCTGGTAGTGCTTCATTGCTAACCAAAACAAAGTACTTTATCGGCGGCGATTACGAAGTGGAAGTGCTTCCCAATGGCAACGAAAGCCACTTGCATTACCTACCCGGAGGCGGACTGTATGTGAGCGATAAAAACGAGGCTAAAATTGGCATGTACTATGTACTTTCCGATTATCAGGGCAACTGGTACAAAGTAATTGATGAAACCGGAGCCCCTGTTGAGCAGCAATATAGCTTCGATGCCTGGGGCAAGCGACGTAATGCCACCAACTGGAGTTATACAGGAGTACCAACAACTTTTATGTTCGACCGCGGTTATACCGGGCACGAAATGTTAGATGCCTTTGGATTGATTAATATGAATGGCAGGGTTTACGACCCTATAATTGCAAGGTTTTTAAGCCCCGACAATTATAGTGAACCCGGCAACTCGCAAGGTTTTAACAGGTATAGCTATTGCTTAAATAATCCGCTGGTATATACGGATCCAGATGGAAACTTTCCTATTTTTATCCCTTTAATAATTATGTCAGGAGTTATAGGCGGGTTTGAATCACAATCTAGCGGGAATGGATTTATTGGAGGGTTTGCAATGGGAGCCGGTACTGCAGCATTAAGTGCGGGATTAGGAGCTGCTTTAGGACCAGTCTTGACGGGGCCAACAGGGTCCAACATTCTGGTTGGTGCTGTAAATAGAATGATCCCGACGGCAATTACCGGTGCTGCAACATATGGGATAAATTACGCTGTTAGTGGCCATTTTGATTGGGAAGGATGGGCTTCAAATATCATAGTGGCTGGAGTAATGGGGGGAATTGAAGGGGGATATACACAACTTGATTATAATTCAGACAATCCTGATGATATGAGAAATATATGGGGAGGAGGGAAAATTGGCAGCTACAGAAATCAATGGTCGGTATTTAATTGGGATAAACCTGATGTGTACTACTTTCCAATTGATAAGTCAACACTTATTTTTATAGAAGGTGGGTGTTTCCCAATGACAATGGCTACAAAGTTTCTTGATAGGGATGCAAATTATTGGAAAAATTCAGTAGATGAATTTCACGCCAATAATAATCTTCGCTCTGGCCCCATAC
>CAIXAQ010000810.1 GCA_903917425.1 uncultured Bacteroidales bacterium | reverse complement strand
TTTTTCCAGTTGCCACCGGCACGCAAACCGCAATATGTAAACATTATGACTGTTCCATGGGTTACACCGCTTACCAAACCTGTAAACGAAACCCAAAATATGTTACTTGCCGAACTGTTGGCACAAAGTAAACAAAGCAACCTTAAAACCGAAGATAAATCACTTTTTCTGCGTAAATTAGCCTGGTGCGTGATGCTGCAAACCAGCAAGGCGAAACAGATTGATCGAGCAATAGTTGATTATGCAAAGCAACTTGAAAAGGATAGCGACATTGCCATCGGCAGTCAGGCAAAGTTGGTGGTGAGGCTGGTGGTGGATTATGGATATGCAGATTAAATAGCAACGCATCATGAATACTATACCAACACGACTGAGGGTAAGTTGGGTACTAACGGAGGTAATTTGTTATCAATAATGGTGCCGGCACAAATTATTCGGCTTCGCCTTATGGGATCGCTGAGCTAAGTTGGAAATGCGCGGCAGGGGGGGATAGTTAATGGAAAATGGTTAATGGAAAATGGACAATGGACAATTGATAATGGACAATTGATAATGGACAATGGATAATGGACAATGGATAATGGACAATGGACAATGGTTCTTAGTTATGGGTTATTTGTTAATCGTTAATCGTTATGGTGCTTGTATCGGGGATTTGGAGGGAATAACGTTTTTTTCGATCAGCAATAAAGTACACCTTTGAAACGGAAAACTCATGAAGCGGATGCCCGGTGCGCGATAATAGTAAGCAAGAATAACGAGAGCGCAATTAGCCAAATGATAAAAAAGATTGAACTATCAATTAGTGTGAATTTTGCCCGCACGCGAAAGAAAATAAGACAAGCGCGAACGGGTGAAAAGGTAATCATTGTCAAATAATTAACCGTAAATCTCCTTTGTATACTTATGCACAGGAGTTTCTTATTCTTATGAAAAAGATAAACATACTTACAATTTTGCTGTTCACATGTACAATCCTGAATGTGAACGGGCAGACATGGATTAGGTATTACGGACAAGGGCAAAACGCTGAATGTCGTAATATTTCAACGGATTATGATAAAGGGATTTTGATTTCAGGAATAATTAATGGTTATAAGTATGAATGGATTATAAAAACAGATGTAAATGGTGAAATTCTCTGGAATAAAAGGTTTGGGAATGGCAATTACTTTTGCTGGGGAGGCAATATTGAGCAAACAGATGACGGGGGAAAAGTGCTATGTGGCACATGGCAAAAGGAAGACCCCGAATTTGATGTTTTTATTCTGAAGTTAAATGCTTGTGCTGAGATAGAATGGTGTAAAACTCTCTATACCCCGGGGCATTATGAACTATGTGGCAGAATTAAAACAACACCAGAAGGGGATTATATATTAGCTGCAAATTATTTCGAGACAAATCCTTTTTCAAGAACATCACTTTTTAAGTTTAACAGTTCTGGAAATTTGATCTGGCAACAGTTCTACCCTTTGGATAGTGTTTATTCTCAAGATGATGTCATGGACTTTTCAGTTGATAGTAGTGGCTATTTAATAACCGCCTTCAGATATGCTCCTGATTCTGGAACAATTTCACCAATTGTGAACAGGAGCTATTTTTTTAAAACTGATACTGCAGGAATCAAACAGTGGGAATTGGTTTACGGTTTGAATAAACATTATTATTCAGTTCCGTGGAGTACAATAAGGAATAACTCTGGTGACTATATTCATTCATGTACTCATTCTGCAACAACCACTAACAACCCTGCATTAATCTTTGTTGATAAAACTGGCAATACTTCTACAGATAAAGATATACTTACCGGTAATTCGAATTTCTGTGGCTTTCAAGGACTGGCAAGTTTTGCAGATACAAATATTATATTATTCGGAGGTTTATGGGATGATAACCATGTGTGGACTGACTATGCGTTAAAAACGGATAATTTAGGGAATTTAATAAAGCAAAAGGCACTTACCTCAACCAGCAATT
>CAIXAQ010000809.1 GCA_903917425.1 uncultured Bacteroidales bacterium | reverse complement strand
CCTGCATTGTCGTTTGGGATGGGGTTAAACTTTGTTCAAACATGGCTTTCAACAACAGCGGGAGGAATTGTCGGTGTTGTTATTTTCTTTTTCTTTAGCCGTTGGATCATCCTTTTATACTCAAAATATTTTTCCTACTATTTTCATTTATTGAAAACTAAACTTTATGGGATTCTAAAAATAGGAGTCCCGAAATTTATGCCGGCAAGGAAGTTTACAAAGCGTAACAGGTTAATTATTAAAATGATACGAAAATATGGATTAGCAGGAATTGTTGTTCTTACACCTGTGCTGCTTTCTATCCCTGTCGGAACTTTTTTAGCCACCAGATTTTATTCGACAAATCGTTATTTATTGGTTTACCTGAGCGCATCCGTTTTCTTTTGGTCGCTGTTTATGTCCTCGGCTATTTCGCTTTTTTAAGAACTCCTCCCCTACTTTTTTATTCTCAAAATAAGATTAAATCATTAATTTTACCATTCTATTAAGTAACGGTAATGCAATTGCCTGTTCTTTTAGAATGTAAAAACAGATCAAAAGCCTAAGTTTAATACGTAATACTTTAAATATGAAATTGTTATCGGGCAGCCTTGTACTTGAAAATCTTCATATTTCGATGCAATCGGTGCGAAGCCACATGACGCGCACTACTTTAACAGTATTGATAATCGCTTTCGGGATTATGGCTCTGGTGGGAATTTTAACTTCTATCGACGCCATTAAATACTATCTGAATGACAATTTTCAGATGATGGGAGCCAACACATTTACGATCCGTAACCGCACAATGCAGGTGCACATTGGTAACAAACGAAGTAAAGCAAACAATTTCAGGGAAATTACGTATGAGGAAGCTATGCGTTTCAAGGAATCTTACAGTTTTCCGGCCACGCCCTCTGTCTTTATTTTTGCCACGAATGTTGCAACAGTAAAATTTGCTAACAATAAAACTAATCCCAATGTACCGGTCATTGGCTGTGATGACAATTATATTATAACATCCGGAAACGAAATTGTTCAGGGACGTAATATCTCGCCTACCGAGGTTTTTTATGGAGCATCGGTGGCTCTTGTTGGTAGCGATGTAATTAAGAAAGTTTTCAAGAATAATGAGGATCCCGTAGGCAAGTTTATCAACATAGGTCCGGGCAGGTACCTGATAGTGGGTTTGTTAAAAGAAAAAGGATCAAGTCTTGGATTTAATCCGGATAATATTTGCCTGATTCCTATTAATAACGCCCGTCAACGTTTTGCACGTCCGAATGCTTCATATAGCATCAATATACATGTGGCGGATGGGGAGAAACTCGAAGCTGCCATTGACGAAGCAACCGGTGTTTTCAGGATTGTACGGCAAGTAAATGTAGGAGATGATGATAGTTTCGACATTTCAAAGAGTGACAACCTGGCCAACATGTTATTCGACAGCCTGAGTTATCTGCGTTTTGCAGCTGTTATTATCGGAGCAATCACTTTATTGGGTGCTGCCATTGGTTTGATGAATATTATGCTGGTTTCAGTTACCGAACGCACACGCGAAATCGGGATCCGTAAGGCGATTGGTGCTACAAAACGCACAATCCGTAACCAGTTTTTAGCCGAAGCCATTGTGATTGCACAGATCGGTGGGCTTTTAGGCATTGTGCTGGGCATTGCTATTGGCAATGCATTAGCTCTTTCAATCGGAACCAGTTTTATAATTCCATGGCAATGGATAATTTGGGGAGTAAGTTTGTGTTTCGTGGTAGCTTTAGTTTCGGGTATTATTCCTGCTGTAAAAGCAGCTAAACTAGACCCGATTGATGCATTGAGGTATGAGTAGGGCGTTTGGGATTAGGATTTAGGGGTTAGGAGGCCGGTCTTTAGGACATCTTAAATATAAGATATTAGACTGATAATCAATCAGTAACAATTATGTTTACCCTTATATAAGAAAAATATTCGACAAATGTCGTAATTATTACGACAAATTACCTATCTTTGTGGTTCAATGTTATAAACACATAAACCATGGAAATATTTGATCCCCAGGTGACATACGGTTCTGTTGACGATATAAATGCACTTTCATTGGTAGAGATGGTGCGTCACGGCATTAAGTTTGCAACTTTTGATGGTTTTGCCAATAAAATTCCATTTAGTTTAACTGAATGGTCGGGTTATTTGCACCTTTCGGAACGAACAATGCAAAGATACAGAAATGAAGAACGAACTTTTGACCCTTTGCAATCGGAGAAAATTATTGAAATTGCACTTCTCTATAACAGAGGAATTGAGGTATTCGGGCATTCGGCAACTTTCGATTCGTGGCTCGAAACGGGAAATATAGCTCTTGATGGAATAAAACCTAAAATGCTTTTGGACAACTCGTTTGGGATCAATCTGATAAGAGATGAACTTACCCGCATTGAATTCGGTATATTGGCATGATCGTATTTCGTTTAAGCAAATCAAAATTCGCCGATGACCTGTCGGGTAAAGGGGCCGAAAAATGTGGCGGAAGATGGAACGGCAAAGGCGTAGCTATGGTTTATACCAGCGAATCGCGTGCGTTGTGCACAACTGAAATTGCTGTTCATACCCCATTAGGGGCTCTCCCATTGGATTACAAAATCATTTCAATCGAAATTCCGGATGAAATTGAGATCAAGGAATTGGCAATTGATGATTTGCCTGCAGACTGGAGCTCATTTCCGCATCAACATTCGACGCAGTTGATTGGAGATGAGTTTATTGCAAAAAATGAATTTCTGGTTTTAAAAGTACCTTCAGTTGTAGTTAAGGGGGATTTCAATTATTTGATTAATCCGGGTCATATAGAAATCAACAGGGTCAAAATCAAGTCAATAGAATCATTCAGCTTTGATGTAAGATTGTTTAAGTGATGGAGCCGGTAAGGCAGAATGAAGCGATTAAAACTTTACAGTTTTCAGCCTTTCAACGATCGCAAAAACAGCCGGGCATGTTGAGGCGTTTTTTAAGGTCAGATCCAAAATTTGATGCATCCTTCGCCTGTCGGTATGCGGATAGTCGCGGCAAGCGCGAGGGCGGTTCTCATAAATTTTACAATAATTTTCTTTATCTAGAAAAGGACAAGGCATCTGCCTGAAAACGAAATCATTATCTTCGTCCATGCGGAGATATTTCTCAGTTAGTTCTGAAGGTTTTATTTTTAAAGCAGATGAAATTCGGCGAACATCAGTATCTGTTATCCTTGGGCCTAGAGATTTACAGCAATTTCCACAATCCAGGCAATTCACTTCTTCGAAAACTTCGCTGTGCAGACGATGAAACTCATCGTCCACTTTACTCTGATTCTTTAAAGCCAATTGCCTGAAAAAGGAGAGGTTTTCTTTCTTTTTCTTGTTGGCTTCAAGGTGTAATCCATCAATTAATTGTGCATTTATTTTCATTTTCAATCTGAAATATACGAAAGGATGATACCTGTAAATGCTTTATTGGCAATGAATCAGATAAAATGTTTATTCCTAACATCAAATGCCCGATTTCCGACATTAATTAATTCCTCGTTGCTTTTTTATCTGCTCGTATGCCGCATTCAACTCCTGGAATTTTGAATTGGCAGCCTTCTGAACATCGTCGCCCAAATGAGCCAGGCGATCAGGATGATATTTTAGTGCCATGCGGCGATAAGCCTTCTTTAGTTCCTCATCAGTGGCATCGGGCGTAATTTCGAGTATTCGGAAAGCACTGGTTGTATCTTTCACAAACATAGCCTTAATGCTCTCAAAATCAGTATTACTTATCCCCAGAATTCCCGAAATCCGGGTGATTAACCGCAATTCTGCATCGTGTACCTGAGCATCCGCTGCAGCCAATCCAAACAGGAAGTGCATTAACTGCAAGCGCGACGGATATTCCATATATTGTTTTATCTGAAATCCAACTTGTTGTATATCATGCTCTGTCTTCAGAAACTCGCGTAGCATGAGCAGTTGTCTCTCGGCTTCGGCAGCACCAAACTGCTGCAATAGAAAGCGTTTCACAAAATCAAGTTCCGACTTCAGCACTTTCTGATCCGATTTCATGACAGCAGAAGCAAGTATCAACAAACTGACTATAAAATCGTTAGGAGTAGTTTGAGGTGTATTAAAATTGGGCCGGCTCTGCGGTTCATATGCATATACTCCGCTTTGCATGCCATCTATCATCGAACCCAGTGCGAATCCAAGTATTGCACCAATTGGTCCACCGGCCGCCCATCCTATGCCACCGCCCAGCCATTTCAGAAATTTTGCCATTAAATATCCTTTTTAATTGTGTTATTATAATTAATCGTGCAAAGTTACAAACTACCAACAAAATCTCAATTTTGATTTTCTATAGCCCTGATTAAATATAACATACTGAATCAATGATATTTAATAACTTATTTGCCAAATTATACTGGTTAACGGCAAAAATAATAAATATTATTTTTGCAAACTATTGACTTCGCCCTATTCTATATCGTAACTTTACTATCGCAAATAAACATATACTTGTATTTCTTTAATTATCGATAATTAACAACATAAGAAACTCCAGTCTACTTCTTAATTCTGTTTTCATCTAAATTTTCTGTTCATTTAATTAATTGCCAGATTGTGTTTCAGCACGTTTTTATTTAATTACTGACACTCTTCCATTGTAATACAATTAGGTATTTCAATGGAGTTGCTTGTATCACGCTGAAATGCCGCTTTTTTATTAGAAAGTCCGATTGATGGAATACATGGATATCTAAGATCAACTATCTCAAACGCTAAAATCGAAATTATTAATCCGCGATATTTATAGAAAAAGTAAATTGCGACGGTTAATGCAATTGCTTGATATTTAATATTTTCGGAATAGACAAATAAGTAATCACAATTATAAAGTTGAGTATTCATTCATAGTATGATAGATATTGCTTTAAAATTCATTACTGACGAGTTGGGCATCTACCTTCATTCCCGGATTGGTTTGGGAGCACCCGAAGTAAAGCTTTCGAAAGTTGTTGATGAAAGCGGCAAATATATATTTGGTGAAGAAACAGTAGCGATCACCGTTATTAATATTGAAGAAGAAAGAACTTTTAAATCCCAGGTTCCGGAGTATATTTATAAAGATGGGCAGCATATCGTTTCCGAACCTGAGATTAAACTTTGCTTACATCTATTATTTTCCGCTAATTTCAGTCAGTATAAGGAAGCGCTGAAATGCTTGTCGTATTTATTGACATTCTTTCAATCACGAACTTGTTTCACTCCCCTGGCATACCCTTCACTCGATTCCCGAATCGAGAAACTTACTTTCGAATTACAGAATATGGGATATGACCAGATTAACCAGGTATGGGCATTTCTTGGAGCAAAGCACTTACCTTCAATTGTTTACAAAATGAGATTAGTGATAATCCATGATGAAACTATAACCGGAGTACAGCCTCCAATCACAATTATAAATGAAAATCTGGGTAACAAATGACTATAAAGTTTCTGACACTCTGCACCTTTTCCATACACCACAGTTATTACGAGGGCAACTGTCGCGATTTTGATTTCTTTCTGCCACAGGATACCAAGCAGTTGTTGCAAAACAGTAAAATGCTTGCTAAAATTGTTGACGGGATTTTATACATACTTTTTGAGGCCAATGATTTTGATAAGGCTTTAATTTCGATTGAAGGAAAGACATTACGTATCGGATTGAAAATCAACAATCCATACTTTTCTAATTTCACTGAATTTCCCATCGATGGTTACTCAGTTCAATATTATCAAAATAGTATAGCACCGGTTGAACTTGATACAGTTTATAAACTACCGCTGGTGGGAAGTAAATTCAGCCATAAACTCACCAAACCAGACCGCCCGTGTTCGGCTACACTCAAAGATAGAAATGGTATTGTTTTGCTGACCGATACAGTTACTTTAGAGGAGAACAGGGATTCTGTTTCGTACGATTTATCCGGTCAGGCTGCAGGAATATATACTGTCAATGAAACCTATCCAATTTCCACAGCCAAATTCATTTATTACAAGGATGCTGAAATAAATGCAAATAATGCTTCGGCCATCATTGAAATAAAAGTCAGCAAAACCATGTACTCGATCCGGCCAAAGTTTATTGTGCCGTTCGAAGCAAGGAAGGAAATAGTTAAATATTACATCGTTGCCCGAAACTATTCTGATACTGAATTCGATAAATTGCAGGTAACCGATATTGGCTATAGCGAAGAAACCAGGCCTCAGTTACTTTTTACCAAAGTAGCTTCCGGATCTTTTACTGATTCCGAAATACCATCCGCTTTTCTGACATCCGCTTCAAACTCAAGGCTTGTTCTTTTCAAGTCTGAAGTTTTGGTTCCGAGACAGGAAAAAGCCAGAAAAAAAATTCAACTCACCCTGAATGGTGATGTAATAATTCCTCATTTGCCCCAACCTTCGGCTGATAAATCCAAATCAGAAATAATCATACAAATTTCAAAACCATAAAAAAGTTTCAAAATGGCAACTTACAAAACACCTGACGTTTATGTGGAAGAGATCCCGGTCTTTCCTCCCTCAGTAGCAGAGGTTGAAACTGCTATCCCGGCTTTTATCGGATATACGCAAATAGCCAGACGAAATGCCGATCTTGACCTTATACTGAAACCTACCAAGATATACTCGCTCAAAGAGTTTGAGCAATATTTCGGGGTGGCACGTACCGATGCTATTGCTATATCGGTGGTAGCCGAAACAAATGGCACTTATACTACTACATCCTTCACCGAACCTGCCTTACCGTATATTTTGTATTATAGTGTAAAGATGTTTTTCGATAACGGGGGCGGTCAATGTTACATTATTTCTGTTGGCACATACCAGACCACGCCATCAATTTCGCTAAAAGGAGATATCAGCAGCAACCTTGCAACCATGTACGGGCTCAGTGACGGATTAGATATCCTGGCTAATGAAGATGAGCCTACTTTGATAGTGATTCCTGAGGCCGTGAAACTTACCTCTACCGACTATTTAACTCTGGTACAGGCTGTTCTGAATCAATGCGATGTGCTGCGTGACCGTTTTGCCATCTTTGATCTGTTTGACGGGAACAAAGACCTCGATGAAGTTCCTGAAGGTGAAACAACCTCACGACTGGTAATAAATCGCGGTTATTTTGGCAACAATTATCTAAAATACGGAGCCGTGTATTATCCGTTTCTCAAAACTTCGATGAACAATTATATCGATGAGGGCGAAACGAATGTAGATGTAACATACAACTCATCAACCGCTGATCTGATCACATTTAAAAACACAAATACCGGCTTGTATAATTATGTGAAAACTGTGCTGAAGGAGCATTTTATTACACTGCCACCAAGTGGAACTTTGGCCGGTGTGTATGCTGCAACAGATTCAAAACGTGGTGTTTGGAAAGCTCCTGCTAACGTGAGTCTCGCAAACGTGATTGAGCCGGTCCGCAAAATAGACAACCTGAGGCAGGGTGCCATGAATGTAGATGCCACGACAGGTAAATCCATTAATGCATTACGGGCTTTTGCAGGAAAAGGAACCCTGGTGTGGGGCGCACGCACACTTGCCGGCAACGATAATGAGTGGCGTTACATTCCGGTAAGACGATTCTTTAATATGGTTGAAGAATCGGTTAAAAAATCAACCTATTGGGCTGTATTTGAACCAAATGACGCAAACACCTGGGTAAAAGTAAGAGGAATGATCGAAAATTACCTGGTTCAGAAATGGCGGGATGGTGCTCTTGCCGGAGCCACTACCAAGGACGCTTTTTTTGTAAGGTGCGGTCTAGGAATTACCATGTCGGCACAAGATATTCTCGAAGGCAGGATGAATGTTGAAATTGGCATGGCCGTCGTACGTCCGGCTGAGTTTATCATTCTGAAATTTTCGCATAAAATGCAGGTTTCCTGACATATATAGATGAATCATTTTTTAAAATCCAATGTATAATCTCTAAAATAATATTATAATGGCAGCACAATATCCTTTACCAGTATTTCACTTCACGGTTCAGTGGGGTGGACAACGAATCGGATTTTCGGAAGTTACCGGGCTAACACAAGAAAGCCAGGCCATTGAATACCGCGATGGCTCATCACCTGAGTTCTCTGTCACAAAAATGCCTGGCCTCCGCAAATACAACAACATTACCCTGAAAAGAGGAATCGTAAAAAGCGATAATGATTTCTTCAATTGGCTCAACACCATTAAACTCAATACAGTTGAAAGGCGTGACCTGATAATCAGTCTTCTGAATGAAGAACATGCTCCTGTTATGGTGTGGAAAGTACATAATGCATTTCCTGTAAAAGTGGAAGGACCACAACTTAAAGCTTCGGGTAATGAGGTGGCCATCGAATCTATCGAAATAGCCCATGAAGGGCTTGAATTACAGAACGAATAATGGCAAAATACTATCCACCGGTAACCTTTCATTTTAAAGTAGTAGTACTTGGGATCCCTGCCAATGAAAACGATATGCGGTTTTCGGAAGCAAGCGGACTCACGGTTGAAGTTCCTACCGAAGAGGTTGCCGAAGGGGGTGAGAACAGGTATATTCAGAAATATCCTTTGCGTCCAAAGTACTCCGAACTGGTCTTGAAACGGGGTTTGCTCATAAACTCGTCAATCTGCGACTGGATTATGCTTTGCATTGACAATTTCAGCATACTTCCTAAAAATATAGATGTTAGCCTGCTGAATGAAAAGCATGAACCTCTTATGACCTGGCATCTTGTTAACGCCTACCCGACAAAATGGACGGTGAGTGATTTTAATGCTTCTCAAAATGGAATTGTCATCGAAAACCTGCAATTTTACTATCAAAGGTTCACCCTGGATAAATCGTAACAAATGGCTATAATAATTGATGAAATTGCAATTCAGGTTGAAGTAACCGGAGAAACATCAGCGGGTTCAAGTCCCTCATCTGCTTCAAACGAAGACAAACTATCGATTGTGAATGAGTGTGTCGAACGTGTCCTGGAAATACTAAAGCAAAAAACTGAAAGGTAAAATCATGAGCGAACGCGGAACCCTCGAAAAATTATTCATTAAGGCCTATACTAACCCGGATTATTCCGGGAGGGCTGTTGATGAGTTTGAGTCGCCTGTTAATCCGAATGAAATTACCATTGCTGTCGAAATCGAATATGATAGTTCCCAGGGATCGGGAACAACAAACAGCCGGATGAATTTCAAAAGAGTTAAAAAAGGCGACCTGACCTTAACATTTTTTATTGATGGCACCGGTGTGAGCGGCAGGGCGATTGATGTAATGGAGAAGGTGACAAAATTCAATACTGTAACAGGTTATAACGGGGATATACACCGTCCTAACTACTTAATCATCATCTGGGGCACAAACGAGGTTAAACGTTGCGTGTTAAAAACGGCTTCCATTGTTTATAAGATGTTCAGGAACGATGGTGTTCCAATGCGGGCCCTGATTACAGCTACTTTCGCCCAGAATTCAGATGACACATCACGTATAGCACGTGCTCAAGACCAGTCGCCTGACCTTACCCACCTGAAACTGAT
>CAIXAQ010000808.1 GCA_903917425.1 uncultured Bacteroidales bacterium | reverse complement strand
TGCTATCGATCTAAGGAAATACGGACGATCTTTCTTGCCGCATCAAAAACTTAACAACCTCCGTGATATAAAAGAGTATTATGCTGACCTTGATAGTGCGCTGGAACAAATTAAAAATGAAGGACATACATCGGTATTGTTAAGCGGTCACTCAACCGGGGGACTTGTTGTTTCGGTTTATGCACACGATCATCAGGATAGTAAATTATTTCATTCCATCTTTCTGAACAGTCCTTTCTATGATTTCAATTCTAACTTTTTTTTACGAAAATTAGCAATTCCGATCGTTTCAACCCTGGGAAAAAACAATCCTGACAAAATAATGAATGGTGGTTTTTCGCCATTGTACGGATTAAGCATTTATAAAGGCGATAAAGGCGAATGGGAATACCAGCTGGGCTGGAAACCTCACGTGGCTCCTGCGGTTAATTTTGGATTTATCCGTGCCATTCACCTGGCACAGGAAAAAGTTAAAAACGGGGTGAATATAAATGTTCCAGTATTGGTAATGCATTCAAAAGTTTCACTTTACGAGAAGGAATGGTCAGATAAGTTGTTTGCTGGCGATTCTATTCTGAATGTGAAACATATCAGCGATAATGCACATAAAATCCAGGGAAAGGTTACATTTCAGGCAGTTGAAGGAGGTATGCATGATTTGATTCTTTCGCCGAAACCAGTTCGGGAAAAAGTCTATTTTGATTTATTTGAATGGCTGAAGAAATTTTAAAAGCTGCTGCCAAGCTTGACATATGAAGAAGAAAGCCACACATGAGTGTAAAAACTGTTCCGCCGAAAGCGAAGGTCAATTCTGTTCGTTTTGTGGACAACGTTACCATGCACACAAGGAATCATTCGGCGAACTGATTTACGAGTTTGCAAGTGATTTTATGCATTTCGATTCCCGGTTTTTTAAAACCATAGTGCCTCTTTTGTTTTCGCCCGGCAAACTTACCAAAAGTTATAACGAAGGAAGGCAGCGCAGCCAGTTTCATCCCATCCGGCTTTATTTATTCAGCAGTTTTGTGTATTTTTTCCTTTTTTTCTATTTCAACAATGTGGAAAAGCAATTTGAAACTGCAGACAAACAGAATCCGGCCTCTTTTATTATGGATTCAGTCGGAAGTGCAATCCGGAACGACTCATTGAAACTGGCTACGGATAAAGCGAACATTAATGTATTATATGATACCGTTTTGAGAGAAAACCTTGCTGCAAAACCAAAATCAGACAAGAAAGAATTTGTTGCTTTAAAAGATTCAACTCTAAATTATTCATTTACCGTTAGTTCTTACGTCGATTCTTTACTACAGAAAAATATAACGCCTGATGAATACTCAGAGATGCAAAGCAAGTTACCGGATAACAGGAAAGCCGGTTTTATTACGCGTGCAATAACACTTCGCCTGTTAAAAATCAACCTTGAAGGAGAGGCTGGGAAAAAGGAGTTTATCAAGAAACTTATCGCAACGTTTTTTCATAACCTCCCCAAAATGTTGTTTTTCCTTTTGCCCGTTTTTGCCCTGCTTCTGAAGCTGTTATATGTTCGGAGAAAACAATTCTATTTTGTTGATCATGCCATACTTAGCCTGCACTATTTCAGCTTTATTTTTCTGATGCTGATTTTTAGTATTTATATTCTTGATGCTGTTTTTGGTACTGCTATATTTGCGAAACTGGCAATGGCCTGGATTTTGATTTATTTGCCTGTTGCTATGAAAAAGCTATATGGGCAAAGTTGGCGAAAAACGCTGGTTAAAGTCTTTCTGCTTGGATTTCTCTTCACATCAGCACTTATTGCAGCGCTGGTGCTCAACATAGCGTGGAGTGCTTTTATAGCATGAAAATCGGCTTTGTGGGTGATATAGTCGCTGCCGGAAAGAGCCAGAATCTTGACATGTATAAAAATAAACGATGATAAATAAAATTTTTCCCTGCTTGTGGTTCGATGACCAGGCAAAAGCGGCAGCCGATTTTTACTGTTCGATTTTCATGGAATCAAAAATAGTTTCCGAAAATCCAATGGTAGTCATCTTTGAACTCAACGAAACAAAATTTATGGCGTTAAACGGAGGTCCTCAATATAAATTTTCGCCCGCAAACTCGTATGTTGTCACTTGCGACACTCAGGAAGAAATTGACCATTATTGGAAAAAACTCGGCGATGGCGGAACCTATAACAGATGCGGCTGGCTTGAGGATAAATTTGGTGTTTCGTGGCAAATCGTACCGTCAATATTAGGAGAACTTATGAACGACCCTGAAAAAGCCCCCAGAGTAATGTATGCTTTTATGCAAATGACAAAATTTGATATCGAGAAACTCAGAAACGCGGCTGAGCCTGTTTGAAATTGCAGTTTTTAACTTAAAGACGGGGCGAGGGGCTAGGGGTGACAAGGCGAGGAGTGGAGGTCGAAAGTTAAAGGTCGAAAGTTAAAGGTCGAAAGTCGAAGGTCGAAAGTCCAGCCTCCAGTTTCCAGCCTCCTAATCTCCAAAACAAATCCCCATTTTCCGCGATTTCCGGATAATGGAATGATCGGGAGGTACAAGTTTTAATTTCCCGCCAACCTGGCTAAGAGGGACAGAGGTGATAGTCTCACCATCTTTACAGACCATTACCCCAAATTTGCCTTCGGCTATAAGTTCCACTGCGTGCGCGCCATAGCGGGTTGCCAGTATGCGATCCATGGGTGTAGGCGAACCGCCTCGTTGCACGTAACCGAGAATGGTTTCACGCGTGTCGAGTCCGGTTTTTTCTCTGATTGATTGCGAAATAAAGGATGCTGCCGACATGCCTTTCGGCCTCGAAATACCTTCGGCTACCACTACAATGGAGTACTGTTTCTTATTTTTAGCACGCTTTTCGAGATAACGGGCAACAATGTCCATATTGTATGGTATTTCAGGAATTAGTATCACATCACCACCTCCGGCAATGCCCGAATACAGCGAAATCCAGCCGGCATGATGACCCATAAGTTCGATGATCATGATCCGCTTATGTGAATTTGCAGTAGAGTGCAGGCGGTCGATGGCTTCG
>CAIXAQ010000807.1 GCA_903917425.1 uncultured Bacteroidales bacterium | reverse complement strand
ATGGGACATTTAAAGAAAAACCCTGCCAGCAGGATGTGTATGTGTGGAAGATTACCGCCATTTTCCGCGATGGGACGATCTGGTACAATACCGATATGGGCTCGCACAAAGGGCTGACGCAGGAAACATGGGGGACGATTACGCTGATCAGATAGGCAGGAAGGTGGAATGAGGGAGAGTTGAATAAGCTTTATTTTTTACTTTCGAAAAGTATTCCCATATTTTTCATCAGATAGGTTGCATTCAGATTTTTACAAACCCCTTCATGAAGTTTATAATCGATCAGCATTTTATCGTTTTCGATCTGGATTTCAAAACAAAGGTTATTAACCTGTTTAGGGAAGCGGGTTGCAAGTTCGCCTAACATCAGGTCGTGAGTAGCAAATAGCCCGACCGACTTGTAATGAAGCAGTTGCTCAATCAATGCAATTGATCCGGCTTGTTTGTCCTTGGAGTTGGTGCCTTTAAGGATTTCATCCAGGAGTATCAGTTTTTTCTTACCGCTTTCAAGTTCATCGATTATTTGTTTCAATCGTTTTAGTTCAGCATAAAAATACGATTCATTTCGCGCAAGCGAATCGCTAGTCCGGATACTGCTGTGAATCTGAATTGGGGAGAAACTAAGTTTTGACGCACAAACAGGGGCTCCGGTCATTGCAAGGATATAATTTACACCGATTGTTCGGAGAAAAGTGCTTTTACCCGACATATTTGCACCGGTGATTATAGCAAACTGGTTCCAGCCTCTTATTTTAATATTATTTACAACTCGCTGTTCCTGAGCAATAAGTGGATGGCCCAGGTTTTCTGCTTCAAATTCAAAATCGTTTGCAACAAGCTCAGGGTAAATAAATTGCGGGTTGTTATATGCAAAATTGGCCAGGCTGCTGGCTGCATCAAAAGTAGCAATAGTTTCAAACCAATTTGGCACATTTTCCTGGTTTTGCTTTTTCCATTTTTCAACTTTAAGTAGAAGATGCAGGTTAAACATAAAAAGTCCGTTCAGGAATATGGAAACCAGTATATTCAGGTTTGAATCCATGTAGTTCAGCAATACTGAGAGCTGGTGAATGGCTTTTGATGGAATTTTCCCTTCTTCGGTTACCATTTTTTTCTGCAGTTCTGTAAGGAATTCGGATTTAAAACCTGTGTTCTCTATTAAAAGCAGGCTTTGTGCGAATTTGTTCAGAATTTTGCTTTTCGAAGTAATAATGCTCTGGACTTGAATGGTTTGCCTTGCATAAAGGATAACGATCATCCATTGCAGCACGATTAGCAGACCAGGAAATGGGATAATTCCGAAAATGGATAGTATTACGCAAACTATGGTGACTGCAGGCAGCCCAAATGCAAGGATTTGCAATAATTTTAAATTACTGACCGGACTTTCGCTCTGAAGCCAGGAAATCATTTCCGTTTTATCTGATTCGGTAATTTTTTCGTCGTGAAATATCAATTGTAGTTTTTGTCGCAACTCAACCATTTTTGATAGTTCAATGACAGCTTTTTGGCGCTTAATAACCTTGCCGCTTTGCCCGAAAGCATTGCTGAAATATTCGGCCAGTCGTAATTTCCCAAAAATGGTTGCCGTCCGGTTAATATATTGAAATATTGACCCTTCACCAAAAATATCCAGGTCGTGGGTATAATCATGCGATTGATCAATAAATTCATTTCCGGGATCAAAACCTGTATAGTTTCCATTTAATGCCGAAACTTCTTTTGTATTGATCTGAATATAAATTTCGACAATTTTAATGTGGCGTTTCAACCTGCTGTCGATAAAACTCAGAACCAGGAATATGATAAAAACCGAAATTCCCAGGATTGCCGGAAAAACAGATTGGATAACAAGATATTTGTAAACCAGGAAAGCAAATAACAAAAACAAGCCCAATCTAAGCATAGGCAGGTTTTTTTGTTTCTTTTCCAGGTTTAGTTTTTCGGTTGAATAAGTAGTGATGCGTTGGGTATATTCAGACAATCGGTCAGTCATAAAAGGTCGTAAAAAGAGTGTAAAGATATAATATTAGGCATTATGATAAATTAGCTTTGCTTCTTCCCATATTACCAGACTTTAGTTATATTTCTTTCGCTTAATCGTAAGTCAATAATCCCTCCCT
>CAIXAQ010000806.1 GCA_903917425.1 uncultured Bacteroidales bacterium | reverse complement strand
TGCAGTTACCTTCCTGAAAGATTTCACATTTACCCTGAATACCCAATTTCAGTCGAAATGGTGCATACAGGTGGATGACTCCATTTACGAAAATTACCACGAAAACGGCATTATACGTAGTTCATGGGTGGATGGATACCAGGTTTTTAATGCAAACCTCGATTATGCATGGAAATTAGGTTCAGTCAAAGGGAATATAGGATTATCGTGCAAAAACATGTTCGATGAGCAGTATTTTGGTTTTACCGAACCCAACAACGGTCCGGATTACAACAGTTACCAGCCCGCGCCCGGCAGGGAGTTTTTCATGAGTCTTCGCTGCAGGTTTTAGTTAAAAGAGCAGTTGACCTGTGTTTTTGGATGTTGCAGGCATCCGCAGGAATCATCCCGAAGTGGATTGTTATAGTGTTCGTGAGAATTTGCGGCGACAACATTTTCGGATGATTCCTTACTTTATTATTTTTTAAGCTTATTTTAGTAAATCACCTGAATATTTGCCTATTTTTACATACAGGAATACTGCCGTTTTTACCACCACTGCCGGTTATAAAAAGTGCATGAAGGTTTCATTCCAATCCGATTATCCATGCCGAAACAACCACCCCCAGCGAGTACAGGAATCTGGTCCGACATAAGGCTTTTCTTTTTAGATAAACCCGAAGTTGAAACCAGTATCAGGTTTCATTCCGATGAAGAGCGGATGTTTTACAGCCAGAATATCCTGCAGCGCACCGGCATTGGAGTTGATTCCTTCAGGGTGCTGAATATTCACCGCATCGGGATCGAAACCCCTGTAGGATTTGTATTCGACGAATTATTGAAATGGAACGGAGATTCGAGTTGCTGGCCCAACCATATCGCGAAGGTTACACTCAGGGACGGCAAGCTGGATCAAATCAAGGTGAACCTGTTTGGTTGGCCTTCGGATCCGTTTAATCATAAAAAAGGCATAGCGGGCCACCAGTTTTTTCACCTGTTCAATATGAACGCCATAAAAATACAGCATACACCTGATCCGTTTGATTTTGACAATGCCCGTTTCCTGCTGTACAAATGCAGCGGCGGTTACCCTATAGGTGTATTTTTGATGTATGTCAGGTCATCCATTCCCGAACGCGGGGAGAAAGAGATGGCGCAACTTTTTATGATGGTCGGGTTTAATTTTTACGGAAACCGGACTTTAACCCGGCTGAATATTATTAATAAAACGTGGGAAGCCATTCACAACCGGGCTACCACACACATTATGAATAAGTTTAAGCAATTGAGCGAATGGCGATTCGAGCAACATATAAATACATGGTAATAAAAAAGCTGAAAAACCGGGCAGCAACCTGCCGCATTTTAAAGATGGTTACAAAATATACCTGGATTGTGATTCCGTTTTTTGGCGGGCCAGGTAATTCACCACCATCCTTAAATCGGTGTAGCTGAACTCATCCCCTAATGTGGCTTTTGCCTCATTTAGCGAATTGCTTTCAGCATTTACAAAATACGCTTTGATTGTTTCCAGTTTTTCAGATGGCATCAGTTTTAAAATATCCAGTTCGCCGCTTGCCACAAACCCGGCCAGGTGACCCTCGATAGTTGATACTGCGTAGGAGCGTTCCATGGCAATTTCGGAAATAGTTTTTCCTTCCATAAACATGTCGAAACTTAACCGTTGCGACTGCCCCTTTGGTCGCTGACGGGGTAGTGCTTCCTCTTCGGGCAGTTCGGGTTCGATCTTATCTAAATGATTTATCTGCAGATAATTGCGTATAATACTGATAATTTCTGAACCGTATTTAGCAACTTTTTTCTTGCCAAAGCCGCTGATTTCTTTCAACTCCTTCATACTTACCGGGAGCAGTTCTGCCAGTTCGTACATGGTTTTCTGCGGAAGCACCATATAAAGTGGTAAATCTTCTTCTTCGGCCATTTCGTCGCGCCAGGCTTTTATCTGATGTAAAAGTGCAGAATTTGATTTGCCGCCGGTTGAAATTACGGTCTTTGATTTCGATTCCGGCTTGAGCTGAATTTTCTCAATAGCGGCAATGGCCTTCGCCCCCAGGTAATTCTTTACGGTAAATCCAGCCATACAGGCTTTAAAACAGGCTGATTTTACAAAGGCTTCCTGGTAAAGATTTTCGAAACTTTCCTTCAATATTTTCCTGATGGCTTTATTATCAGTTTCTATATCAATGTTTTGTAAAACTTTGCAAATATGTTGATCTGTTTTTTCGGCGAAATAGGTACTTGCCTTTTTTATTCGTTCCTGCAAAGCCTCATGACCTTCGATCATGGGATTTGCTGATAGAAACTGCCCGATCTGCGGCTTGAATTTATCCGAAACGACTATCAGTTCTGTGGTCAATGCATTGTACATCACCATAAAAGTTTCAGCCAAAGCGGGAAGCAGAACATTGGCGTTTTCTTTGATCAGTTTCTGGCAATGGAAAAAGCGGCGCTGAATAAGCGAAAAATCAAGCAATTCGACCAGCAATGTCTGTTGGTAAGCAATACGCGAGGCCAGAAGTTCTTTCTCTCCTGGATGGTTCTGTTCAGCTTCCTCTGAGAATCCTTTTACACTCGTATCGCTTTTAATGCTTACCTGGGCGATGGGTGAACTCAGCACCATTCCTTCAAAAGTTTTGCAACGGCTGAGTGCCACATACACCTGTCCGTGCGCAAAAGCGGCATTGGCATCGATAATGGCTTTTTCGAACGTTAATCCCTGGCTTTTATGGATGGTGATCGCCCAGGCTAATTTCAGCGGGTACTGGGTAAATGTGCCAACAGGCAATTCGGTAATTTCCTTGGTTTCCTCGTTGATGGTGTATTTGTTGTTGGTCCATTCAGCGGGTGCCACCGGTATTATGTCGTAATCGCCATCGCATTTTACAAAAATGATATCACCGGCAATGCGGGTGATTTTCCCTATTTTCCCGTTGTAAAAAAGTTTTTCGCGCGAAATATCGTTTTTCACAAACATAACCTGCGCCCCTTCTTTCAGTACCAGTTCAAAATCAGTCGGATAGCTGTATTCGGGAAATTCGCCGTCAACCTGGGCCGTAAAATGATGCGGATGGCTTTTCAGTTGTTTCAGCTTGGTTTCGTTTATGGTCTGCGACTGGTAATTATGCGTGGTAAGGGTTATATATCCTTCGTCGTTTCCGGGATTAAACCCGGGTATGTACCTCTTATTCAGGTCTTC
>CAIXAQ010000805.1 GCA_903917425.1 uncultured Bacteroidales bacterium | reverse complement strand
TGGTGGGCTTTTGCCGACCCATTCGAGTTCGTTATCAAACTCATCAATCCATCATGGCTTTGACTTTACTCAGTGTCCGCTGATCAACCACCTGTCAACCTATCCGCCTGTCAACTTATCAACCTATCAACCGATCCACCCATCAACCTATCAAAAAAGTGTTCATTTTTCCGCACATATGTTCGGTTTTTTACTCTTCATTTTAAGCTTTTTTTATCCTCTAATAACAATATCCCTGCTATCAAAAAAATAATTAATATTTTTTTGATAGTCAAATTGAGCGAGTTACAATCTTTGCAGAGCTTATTTCTATAAACAGTTTTTTATTGGCTTGCTATTTGCATAGTCTGTTTTCAACGAGGTAAACCGTCCCTCAAAAAGTAAAGTACGGTATTCATTAATCAAAATAATATAGGAGATCAAAACCATGTCAGTAGAAAAAACAATCGGATCATCAAGCCTCGTTGAAGTTATCGACCGTATCCTCGACAAAGGTGTCGTAGTTGATGCATGGGTTCGCGTTTCATTGGTAGGTATCGAGTTACTTGCAATCGAAGCAAGAATCGTGGTAGCTTCAGTTGAAACTTACCTGAAATATGCCGAAGCTATTGGTTTGACCGCAAAAGCTGCATAAGCTGAAGCTGTTGCCAACAAATTCTTAAAAGGAGGTAAACCGTCTCTCCAATGTAAAGTACGGAAAAACAACAATTTAATATAGGAGATCAAAACCATGTCAGTAGAAAAAACAATCGGATCATCAAGCCTTGTTGAAGTTATCGACCGTATCCTCGACAAAGGTGTCGTAGTTGATGCATGGGTTCGCGTTTCTTTGGTAGGTATCGAGTTACTTGCAATCGAAGCAAGAATCGTGGTAGCTTCAGTTGAAACTTACCTGAAATATGCCGAAGCTATTGGATTAACTGCTAAAGCCGCATAAGGCATATTGCAGTTGAGCAGTTATTCTTGCTAAAACATCCTTACAGGTTTCGAAACACCAAAGCATGAGTTACCAGGAATTACTTCTTACATCGAAATTGCAATCATAACAAGAGTGAAACCACAATTAGTATCAATTGCCCCCGTCAACAAAAAACCGCATCAACCAAAACCGCATTGTTTCGTTATCGCATCAGCACATTATTACATTATAACATCAACCCGTTAACTTATCAACTCAACAACCCATGCCTACCCAACCTGAATTAAACATAGATGGATTTTTCGACGACATAATTTCATCGTACGAAACCCGTATCCAAAAAATTCAGACAGCTTTTCAATCAACCGAAGTTATTACGGAGTCATCGCACTCCCTTTTCGACAACGTTCACAATTCGCTGAATGACCTGAGAAAAGAGCGGGATGTGTTGAATTCGAGGCTTTGCGAGGTGATGGCCAAAAATGGTTCGCTGCGCAAAAAAGATTACAATACTTTAATGGCTGGCATGTTAGGCACGCTCGAAGAAAAAGAAAGAGAAGCCGAAAGCCAGTTTTTACATTTTATGGAAGCACAGAAAGAAACTGCCCAGGAACTGAAAAACAGCCTGCTGGGTATCAAAGATATAACCTCACAAGGGACCAACGAAAAAATTACGATTTTAAAAGAACAACTTTCTCACATATCGAAACAACAGGAAATGAGAAAGGAAATGGTAATGAAGACATTTACAAATTTCCAGCAAATGCACAACCGAATGATGGAGTGCCTCGAAAACCTGCTCCAAAAAGGAGAACACATACTGGTACAGGATATTAAAAACGTGAAAGAACTGATAAGCAGAGAAATCAATTAATCCAAATAACCCAATTAATCATTAACCAATAGGAGATACTAAAATGGGACTATCATCAGAAATGAAAAATTTGAGTGAGGAAATACTCGCTTCATTCAAACAAAGAATCAAAGAGAACGAAGAACTTGTGAATGATGTGCAGAAAACCCTCGATGGTTTCCGCAAAGATCACCAGGAAATGGCCTCCGTTTTAAACGCTAATGCCAAGGCTTTGCGAAAAGATCTTGCAACCGGCGAAAAAGAACGTTTGAACACCTACAAAGGATTAATGGCAGGTATTCATGTAACCATTGGCTCCATACAGCAGGAAGTGATGGCAATTCAGAACTCTACCCTCAACATGATTAATGAATTTTCGATAGAGCGCTCCCAAATGGCCGGTGATCTGGATAAGTTCTTCGCCGAGGGGAAAGCTAACAGGGAAGAAAATGAAAAAACCAGGATGGAAGATTTCAATTCCCTTATGAAAAACATCAACGAAGATATTAAAAGCATCAACGAAGAGGTTTTGGTGATTTTTAAAGAAACCAACGAAATGCTCGATTTATTCGAAAAAGAGCATCTCGAAATGTCAACTGAATTAAGGGCAGACCTAAGCAAAA
Organism: uncultured Bacteroidales bacterium; assembly: GCA_903917425.1. GTDB lineage: Bacteria > Bacteroidota > Bacteroidia > Bacteroidales > UBA4417 > UBA4417. Next base: position 2,409 of record CAIXAQ010000805.1, on the reverse strand, counting down.
ACCTGGCCGAGAGGGTTGAATATACCCGTGCTATGCTGAATGGTTTCCAAAAAAGGTTATCCGAAATCAGCAAGGAAAATCAGAAAATGGCTCAAAAACTCAGGAAAGACCTTGATAAGGGCGAAAACATCAGGCTTTCGGATTACAAGGGTTTGATGAAAGATATACATGCAGCAATAAAAGGTATCCGCACTGATGTTAAGGATATACAAAAAACTACTTCTGGTTTGATTGGTTACTATGCAAAAGACAGGAGCGAGGGCACAGCCGAATGGGCAAAGATGCAGGATGCCATTGCCAAGTTGAGAGAAACAGGCGTTGTTGCACCAGCTAAGGCTGAAGTTAAAAAAAAAATAAAAACCACAACCCCGGTTGAAGCGCCAAAGGAAACCCCGATTGAAGTAGTTGCAGAAACTCCGGTTGAAGCAGTGGCAGAAATCCCGGTTGAAGTAGTGGCAGCACCCCAGGTTATTATTGAACCTGAAACATTTGCTCCGATGACACTGGAAGAAAAGGTTCTGGATTATATCAATAAACATCCGAATGGCGTAAAAGTATCGGAAATGGAAGGGCCGCTGGGCGAAACGCGAATGAAGATCGGGTTTATTGGCAAAGCCCTGCTGGATGAGGGCAAAGTGCAAAAACTTGAAAATGTTTATTTCCCTGTAAAATAAAAATGACAAACAATCGGAGTTGAAGTAACATCTTGCTTCAACTCCGATTTCACTGCTTATAATCGATAATTCACGTTTTAATTTGTATTGATTACCGCTCATTAACTATAGTTCACTATCCTCAACTCAAAACTCTTCACATCTCAGTTTTTACTAATAACTACTCGTAACTCATATCTCATCACTCATAACTCATAACTCCACCCTTGCCATGTCAAAAAAAATCAGTTGTACTTTTTGTCGCGGAACAGGAAAAGACCCGTTTGAACTCTTGTCGCCAATATCCGATTGCCTGGTTTGCAACGGCAAAGGGCAGGTTGAGATTGAAACACCTGCAAAAAAATGTGTTTTTTGTGGAGGCACAGGGAGAAATCCACTTGGAGCCAGGGTTGCTTGTATTGTATGCAATGGCAAAGGGAGCAATTTCAGTATAAGCGACCAACCCTGTGTACAATGCAAAGGGACAGGAAAGGCAAGCGATGGCCTGCCGTGTACCCGCTGCAAAGGCGTTGGTTTTAATTAATAGTGAATAGTGAATAGTGAATAGTGAATAGTGAATAGTGAATAGTGAATAGTGAAAAGCGATGCATTAAAGAATATCTCACCAATCCTTCAACAGCGCTTAGTGACAGTTCATCAACCTATCAACTCATCAACCTATCAACCCCTCTACTCCTTAACTCCTCAACCCCTCAACTCCTCAACTCCTCAACTCCTCAACCCCTCAACCCCTCAACCCATAATGAAGAACGTACCAGACAGTATCAGGAATAGCCTTCAAAAAAGACAGGAAGCCATGGATAAGTTTACTGCCAGGAGGACGGCATTTTTGGTTGAAAAAGAACAGATAATTAAGGACATTGAAGACGCTCGAGCTATTTGGAGAAGCACACTGGCGCAAATGCCAAACCTGCCATTTAGTGGTTAGGGTTGGGGTTAGGGAGGGAAAGCATTTACATTCTCAGTTGCTTACAAACTTCAAAAAACTCCATCCTCCTTTACCCCAACCCAAGCCGCACTAAACCATCAACACTCTGACTTCTTAAATTGTCCACCCATCAGCATTTCAACCAATAAACCCATCAACTCACTACCGTATCAACATATTATCGCATTATCACATTAACGAATTAATACATTAAACCCATGAGCAACAACAATGAAATGAACACCGTACTTGAGCTGAGGCCAATGTCGAATTTTGTTGAAACGGATTATATCAAAGACATTACCAACCGTGGGCTTACCTACATAAAAGCAGGATTTCCTGTGCATTTCAGGGGGCCTTCAGGAACCGGAAAAACAACCGTTGCTATGCATTTGGCAAGTAAAATCGGGAGACCGGTGGTCATTATTCATGGCGATGCCGAGTACAAAACTTCCGATTTAATTGGCAGCGAACAAGGTTATAAATACAAAAGACTGGACGATAAGTTCATCCATTCGGTTCACAAATACGAAGAAGATATGAGCAAGCAGTGGGTAAATAACCGCTTGACAATAGCTGTGAAAAATGGCTTTACCCTTATCTATGACGAATTTACGCGTTCACGTCCCGAGGCAAACAATATTTTATTGCCAATCCTCCAGGAAAGGATGCTGAGCACATCGGCGGCAAAAGAGGAGGATTACTACATGAAAGTTCATCCTGAATTCCGTGCCATTTTCACTTCAAACCCCGAAGAGTATGCCGGCGTGAACCGAACACAGGATGCTCTCCGCGACCGCATGGTTA
>CAIXAQ010000804.1 GCA_903917425.1 uncultured Bacteroidales bacterium | reverse complement strand
TTGCCGATGCAATAAAGAAAACTAAAATGAATTATGGAATTGGATTTTCATATTACAACGGCTCCGTTTACCATGCAAAAAAAGAAGTGTATCAGATTGCTGACATTAATGGCATTCAAGCATTTCGCCAGCTTTTAGCGGATACGATTCCGGGTAATTATTACAAGCGGAAGTATTCAGGCATCGATGGACAATTTAGTATAGAGACTTCTCTGGGAAAAACCTCCTTCCGCGGCGAATTCATCAAAGGGCATCAGCCAGGAGCCGAAAAAGTAACTATAAGTCCTGTAATACCAATAATTTACAATTTATATCTTCGAAAATTTATAGGCTCGACATTCTTCTTAATTCAAACTTTGCCTAAAAACAGGCATTCAATCGTTTTGAAATACGATTTCTATGATCCCAATACGGAAATAAGCGGTGATGAGATTGGCAAAAAGGCAACTTCGGCTAAAGCAACAAACGGCGCTGATATTGCTTTTACTACATGGGGTTTTGGCTGGATCACCGATTTTAATAAAAACCTCCGCTTGATGCTTTACTACGATCTGGTAAAAAACGAAACTTCCAAAAACCTTTCCGGTTACACTAACGATCAGAAGGACAATGTGTTTACCATCCGGGTTCAGTACAAGTTCTGATCCGAATATAATATTCATATTTTTATTCACATTCCCTTACAGAAAGCCCGGCAATATAATTTATATGCCGGGCTTTTTTAAATTCAGAATAGACAGTGACCAGTTTTTTAAGTCGCCATTCTTTATTGATACAATTAACGATTTCCGATTAACAAATAACGAATAACGATTTTCCATTTTCCATTTTCTATTTTCTATTTTCCAAATAACGAATAACGAATATTTAATTTTTTTTGTAACTTTATGATGCCATTAAACGTATTACAATCGAAAAGTAAGTACCGAAAACCAAAAAGATGACCACAGCCGAGTACAATTCATGTGCTGACCTTTACTCCGACGGAATGTATCGCTTCATCCTGAAAAACATCAGGGACAGGGATACTGCCCAGGATATTGTCCAGGAATCGTATGTGAGGATGTGGGAAAGAGTGAAGGATATATCGTACGAAAAAGCCCGTGCTTACCTTTTTACGACGGCCTATCATACCATGATCGACCACATCCGGAAAAACCAGCGACTGAGCTCGATGGATGATGGTTATACAGAATTGCATGATGAGTCGCCCGGAACTTACAACGACCTGAAAGAAGTTATTAATGAAGCAGTTGCAAAACTTCCTGAAATACAACGATCGGTTGTTATGCTGCGCGACTATGAAGGATACTCGTACGAAGAAATTGGTGAAATTCTGCAACTCAACGAATCACAGGTGAAAGTATATATTTTCAGGGCACGTACTTTTTTGAAGCAATACATCGGAAGCCTCGACATGGTACTTTAAACTAAGATTGAAAAAGATCAAATAAAATGAAAATTAACAGGGAAAACTACGAAGCCTATTTCCTCGACTACCACGAAGGGCAGCTAAGCCCTGATATGGTTGAGGAAGTACTATATTTCGTTGAACAAAATCCCGACCTGAAAAATGAATTTGATGAGTTCGAGGCCGTTTCGCTGGTAATGGAGCAGGAAATTACTTTTGAGAAAAAGTCATCTTTAAAAAAAAATCAGGTTTTCGCCACATTACAGGTCAATGAACTGAATTACGAAGAATACCTTGTCGGCGAAACAGAAGGGTTGCTCAACACGGACCAGATTGCATCACTCGATGAATTCATCAGTATTAATCCACAGTTTGAGATAGACCGCCGCCTGTATGCGCTTACTCACCTTACTCCCGAGATTGGATTTGTTTTTGAAGCCAAAGAATCGTTAAAGAAAAAGGCAATTTCAGTGGGGGCGATTGATGGAGAAACCTTTGAAATGTTCATGGCACGCGAACTTGAAGGCGATCTTAACTCTGATGAAAAACTCCAACTTTCAGAATTTCTTCAATACAATCCGCACCTCGAACACGATCGCAAACTATATACCCATACCATCCTCAGTGCTGAAACTGATATTGTTTTTAAGGATAAAAACAGCCTGAAGAAATCTGATATTCCTTTGCGCCGGATTGTTTATTATGCTCTTTCGGCAGCGGCTTCGCTGGTACTGATTTTCAGTGTTTATTTTCTTCTAGACCGCAATAATAACCCGCAAAACATAGCAGTCAAAGGAGAAATAAAAAACACTTTAAATAAAGTTATTACCGCGCCGGCCCGGCCAATAGCAGACAAACAGTTTGCCGTTATTACTAATCAGGCCAATACCAAAGCAACCACCGCTAATCAGGCGATATCAGTTTTGCCGGGTAATGGGGTTAATGAAAATGCAATTATTGATCAGGCAGGCAAGAGTAAAAAAAACGAGGCAATTGCATCTTTACAGTCGAGACCGGCCGGTGCAGTAACAACGCGATCCTTTGTTGATCCACAGTTTACTTTTATCAGGGTCAGCCAGATGTACACCAACCAGAACAGGGAGTTTTATTACAACCTCAAACTTTCCGATGATATACAATATGCCCAGCTAAATTCAGCTGACAAAAACCCGGCTAAAACTATTTTTAAGGCAGCCACCGGAAAAATAAGCGACCTTTTCGCTTCGACCCAAACGTCACCTCCGCGCGAGGAGAAAAAAAACCTTTCGATGTGGACTTTTGCGGAACTTGGAGTTCAAACATTTAATACCATTACTTCCAGCGAGTTAGAGCTCAATCTGCGCAAAGACGAAGAAGGCAAGGTTGTCGGGTACAACGTTGAAAGCGGCCTCCTCGGCTTTGACCGGGATGTGAAGAAATAGCGCAAACCATTCATAAATAAAAAATCCGGCGTTAATCCGGATTTTTTTTTACTGAGATTCCGATCAATACGACAATATTTATCAATGTCGTTTAGTTCCGAATCTTGAATCTGCAAATCTTTTACCGCAAAGTTCGCGGAGGAGACGCAGAGAGCCGCAGAGCTTTTTATTCAGCCGCCTTCTTTGCGAAACTCTGCGCAAAACTTTGCGGTGCTCTGCGGTTAAATTTTCTGAATTATTTTTGCCAGTTAAGTGACTTTCATTATAAATCCCTATTTATTCACCCTGTTCAATGCATCCTGTTTTACTTTATCCGCTTCAGCCTTCGCTTTACTGATAATTGCATCGGATTGTTTTTGTGCTTCAGGTACTATTTTATCAGCCTTCGCGTAGCCTTCTTTTTTGATTTTCTCGGCAACCTTTTTGGCAACGGCCTCCGCAATCATTCCATTCTTCTTTCCTTCGGCTATTGCGCGGTTTGCGGATGAATCGGCTGCAAACCGGACTTCCGCGGCTGCCAACGTCGCCGATTGAACAAGTTTTTGTCCCTGTTTTTCAGCCTCGGCAATTATTTTTGCAGCTTCGGCATCGGCCTGGGCTATAATGCTGTTTGCTTCGTCTTTGGCTTTCGAAACCAATTCTTCCTTTTTCTTTTCAACTTCTGCCAGCGCCTGCTTTTTCATATCCTCGGCCAGTCCGGCCATGGCAGACTTTATCCCGCATGTAATTTTAGGATCGGTAGCCGTTCCGCCTATTAATATAGTTACCGGGATGATATCGCCCAGGTTTACATTAACACCTTTTGCCGAGGCATCCTTCACCAGGCCGTTCAGCACATTATTCGCCTGGTTTCCGAATTCACTTCGGGGAATATCGAGCGAAAGTACAAAATTCAGCACCTGGTCGAGACCCGTGGTGCCCGAAAAATTCGCTTTATACGAACCCAGTTTAAAGTCCATAGGTTTAACAGTGGCTTTACCATCCGACACATCAAATGAGAGGTTGATCTTTTCGAGCGATGGATTCCGTAGCTTTTCCATCTTCAGTAAATCGGCAATTTTGCCAAAGGTATTCAGGTTGACCAATGCCAGGATATCAGAAAGCAAAAGCCCTTTGGCCGAAATAGAGGTTAATTCGGGCATCATATCCTGTTTGAGAGCTCCATTAAATTTCAGATTGGTACTGATGGCTCCTTTGAGTTTACCGGCAATGGGCGCGAATTTCTGCATGGTTCCAAATGCGTCGAATGCCTGTTTAACATCCACATTTTTTACCTGCACATCCATGTCAACCAATGGGTTAGATATATCGACCGTATTATACGATCCTGAAAGAGCCATTGTCCCGCCCAACATATTGGCGTGCAATCCATCGAGCAGCAGCGAATGATCCTTCACTTTAATCGTCCCGCTGACATCTTTCATATCGTAGGTATCATAAACCAAACGATTAAAAGAGCTGTTCAGGGTTATATCCATATCGCCCGGAATTTCAACCACAGTTAGGGCGGAAGTATCGGCTGATGTTGGGGCTGAACCCGAAATCAGGCTGTTTAAATCCATAAGACCGGAAGTTGTCGTCAGCGAGCCTTTCAATACGGCATTTTTCTTCAAAATATATGGAATGTAGTTTTCGACTTTGCCGCTGGCTTTCAGATCGTTCTTCCCCAGGTTCATTTCAAATCCCGTGAGTTCGGCATAAGCCGGGGTAAAATCGAGACGGGCTTTATTGATTCTGACAGGCATAGCAACTTCGGCACCCGAATACTCAACATCATCGGCCGAAGCATACCCTGAGGCCTTGAACTGATCGTAAGCACCCTTTTCGATAGCGGAAATTTTCCCGTTGAAAGCCATATCCGCTTTTACCTTACCCGTTAATTTGGTTTTATCGCCCAGCGGGTAAATTTTCGAAACATCACTCAGGTTCAGAGTTCCTTTCGCGGTGGCATTGATATCGGGATCCGATACGGGGGTGCGCAAGGCAAGGGTAATATCCACAGTGTTCTGCATCAAGCTGAGGTGCATCCGCGTAATATCAACTGTTGTATGATCCATCACGCCGTCGGGATTGGCGATGGCAGCCTGCAGGTTTACATCCGACACATTACCCGGAAGGCCGGGATAGCTGAACATTCCATCAGCAATTTTAAGATTGATACCAAAAGCCGGCATAGCAACATCGCTATACAAACCCCTGACAAATCCGTCGAATGCCAGTGTTCCTGAAGTTTTCAATCCTTCAAAATCTTTGGAATAAATGGCCGGGATAAGCGATAGAAATGATTTGAATGTGTTTTCTTTTGCCGCGAACTTAATATCCATTTTATAGCCTGCTTCAGGCATGGCAAACGATCCTTCCGCAAGCACAAGCAGTTCATTCAGCCTTAGTTTGCTATCTTTAAATGTAAAAGTCCAGGTCGACAGGTTAGCATTCAGAAGCGTGTTTATTTCGGCATTCGCTTTATTGAGGTAACGTACGCCATTATAATCGGCAGTCAGGTTTTGGATTGCGGCATTCACATCGAGGGCGGTTACATCGGCTGTCATATCGCCGCTCAGCGTTCCGCTTAAGCCATCCATAACGAGCAAAGTGGGGATTTCGGCATCATCGTAAACAACCCTCGCATCGGTAATATTGATTTTATTAAGGTACACTTTAAATGCCGGTGGCGTTGGAACGGTATCCGTGGTCCCGGTTTGCTTCATAATATCCCAGTTGACTTTGCCATTGGCCAGCACTTTAAAAAGCAGGCGCGGCGAAGTGAGAATGATTTGTTTCACTTTATAATTACTCCCGCGGAAAACACTTGCCAGGTCTAAGGTTAGTGATAATGCCGGCAAGTTAGCCAGGGTATCTTTTTCGAAACCGGAAGTGCCTTTGATTATCAGGTTTTCCACTTTAACTGTCAGATCGGGGAAATGCCGTATCAGCGAAACCCCTACCCCATCGAATGTTACGACGGCATTCAGATTTTTGTTGATTTCGCTTTGAACCGCTTTTTGGATTTTCCCTTTAAAAATAAATGGCAATACTATTATGAGTAATAGTAATATGCCGATTATTCCGGCGGAAATTTTTATTGCTTTTTTCATGACGGGGGGTGGATAGTTAATAGAAAATTGAAAACAGAAAATAGTATTCCGATGTCGCTTAGTAAGGTTTTTGAATCTGAAAAGTGTTTAACGCAGAGTTAGTTGAGGAGGCGCAGAGAGCCACAGAGCTATTTTTAATGGCCGACTTTGCAAAACAGTTCGACAGGCTCGCCGCATCGCTCTGCGCAAATCTTTGCGGTCCTCTGCGGTAATTTTTTAACATTTTCGCAACTAATCAGTCTGATCAAAATGCATTTTTGCCACAGATTACACGGATTACACAGATTTTAAACTGCCTTTAGCAGTTTTTCAATTAATTTCAATTA
>CAIXAQ010000803.1 GCA_903917425.1 uncultured Bacteroidales bacterium | reverse complement strand
GCCACTAAAGCATTAAAGAGTATTAAAAATTTCCGGAATAAGTTAAAATGCTTCCTGGAGGTTAAAATAAATTGCTGTCGCTCGATCGGCACCTAGTCCAATATCTACAGTAAGATTGGTGCGTGCACGTTTATCTAATTGCAGCCTGACTCCTGCCCCCCTGCCAAAAGCAGTTTTGTCGAATAATTTTTTAGTGTAATTACTTGCAGTAGTCGCATTTACATAAATAACTCCACCAAAGAGCCCATTTTTCGAAATCGGAAAACGGTATTCTGCTTCATTATACACCATATTTAACCCACGGAAACGCCCCTGTATAAATCCACGGCCTGAACGGTTATAGGTATCCCAACCAATAGAAGGAAGTGCCAGGTACGGAACCTTATTATTGTTGAGCATGAATGAGCCATAACTCCAGAATGCTAATACATGGCGTGGATTACGACTGCTTATTCCGAGGTAGTAGCGTGCATCGTACATAAATTGCATACTTGATTTCGAATTGTTACCGATTTTTACATTGGTAACTAACGATATAGACGCATAATAACCTTTATAGCAATTACTTATATTATCGCGTGTATCAGTAAGCAAGGTAAATTTAATGCCATTATTTCCATACTGAACCGGATTATAACTGTTAGTGTCCGAATACTTATAATGATTAGTGATATAATAGGTCGGGCTCCCAACAATAGTATCAAGCCTGAGATCCTCAATTCCGAAATGCTGATCGATCATGATTCCCAAACCGGCATAAATATGTGATTCTCCCAGTTTACGTGTCCCTTCCTCGTAAAACCGGATCAGTTTAAAGTTCATCGGTTCGGCCAGGGAGTCTTCTTCCTGATCCAAATTGTTAACGTAAATATGCATTTTATTAAACTCGGAATTGTTAATTCCCAGGCCATAAGTGGGCTGCGTGAAAAGCATTAAACGCCAGTCGCCCTGAAAAAACCATTTATTTCCCGGCATGTATATTTTCGACCTGGCATTTACTATAAACTGATTTTTTGTCGTTACCTGGAAATTCAGCATTCCTGACGACAAGTTAGTAGGTGATTGTCCAAACCTCCGTGACAGGCTGATTGCACCTCCTATTAAAAAACCATTTGCCGGTGCATACCCGATAACAGGCAGCAACGAATAATAGGTTTTACCCACCAGTAAATCGGTATTCGGCTTTGGTAGGGTGTCCTTTTTCCATTCAGAAACGACATCGCTAAAATCCTTTTGCCCAACCTGGGCATTTGAATTTTTGCAGGTTAGCAAAAAGCATGTTACTATAAACCAATAATATATTTTATGTAGAAGTTTGAAATTCATCTTGTTTGTATTGTGTAGAATGATTTTGCCCGGTGCGATCTGCAAGGGGGACTAATTACAAAAGTAACATTTTTCGGTGATTGCTCACCGCAAGAAGTGCATCATTTTCCAGTGAAGTAAAACATCTTACCTTTGTCGTTACCATTTTTTCACACCATCTATTAATATGCAAAGAAATGGAATGAGTTATTATCGGTTTCATTGCCTGGCAGAAGTAAAAAAATAATAACCGCTGAGAAACTACAATTACAAAATATCAAAACACACTTTATGAACAGAGAATTACGCATTGTTTACATGGGAACACCGGAATTTGCGGTTGGTCCCTTGCGTGCAATTATTGATGCGGGTTATAATGTGATCGCAGTAATCACCGCTGCCGACAAGCCAGCGGGCAGGGGACAAAAAATTCAGTATTCTCCTGTGAAGGAATACGCTTTGAAACACGATTTGAAGATAATGCAACCCACGAATCTCAAAAACCCGGATTTCGTCGAGGAATTAGCGAGTTTACAAGCTAATTTGCATGTAGTGGTTGCGTTCAGAATGCTGCCGGAAATTGTATGGCAGATGCCCGAATTTGGCACTCTGAACCTACATGCATCCTTATTGCCTCAATACCGGGGAGCTGCTCCAATAAACCACGCTATTATTAACGGAGAAACCGAAACCGGTCTCACTACATTTTTTATCGAAAAGGAAATTGATACCGGGGATATAATTTTATCGAAAAAACTCCCAATCGAGCCCTCTGACGATGCCGGAATGCTGCATGATAAAATGATGTCTGCCGGTTGCACCTTAATGCTGGAAACGCTCGATTTGATCAGGCAAGGAAAAGAAAAGGGGCAAAGCCAGAATGCTGATAGTGTTGAACAACTAATCCTTCATCCAGCCCCTAAAATATTCAAAAAAGATTGTAAGATCAATTGGGATACATCCTGCAGACAGATTCATAACCTGGTAAGGGGGTTATCACCTTTTCCCGGTGCTTTTTCAACACTTATTCCGAAGGAAGGGATCGGCAAACAGGTTAAAATATTTAAAACTTCTTACCTGTTGAAAGAAACAGGAGAAACGCCGGGGGATATTTCAACAAACAATAAAAACACCTTATCAGTTTACGCCAAAGATGGGATAATTCAAATTGAAGAGCTACAGATGGAAGGAAAGAAACGGATGACTGTCCCTGAATTTCTGCGTGGTATTACTATTTCGTCCGATTTTCGGTTCGAATAAATAATAACTTCACTGTAAATATGCCTGAAACCATTGGTACCGCTGCAAAGTTATTAACAATACACTGCCTTTATTAACAATAATCGCTATAATTGCTTTACACCTGTTGATATTGCTCATTTTTACCTTATATTTGTGTTGACTAAAATCTTATTATATAAACCCTAAAAACCACACCTATGAACAAAGCAGAATTAATTGAATCAATGGCCGCTGAAGCCGGCATAACCAAAGCCGACGCCAAAAGAGCTCTCGATGCTTTTGTTGCTTCCACCAATAAAGCTTTGAAAAAAGGCGACCGTGTTGCACTGGTTGGCTTTGGATCTTTCTCCGTTTCGAAACGCGCTGCCCGCAAAGGACGTAACCCACAAACCGGTGCAGAAATAAAAATCGCTGCCAAGAAGGTTGTTAAGTTTAAGGCAGGCACTGAACTTCAAAAGAATGTAAAATAATTTTTGTTTGAACAAAAGAAGCTCCTTTTAGGGGCTTTTTTTGTGTTCGCTCATCACTATTCCAACTTGAAAAGCAACATGATACAAAATGCGACCTTGATGCAAAGGAAACATTAAAATCAGTTGATTTTTATTATCCAGCATATATCCGGCAGATTCATTTTGATAGCTTTTTATTGTCGTATATGTATACTGAAACTATTGAAATAATAATAAATAATAAAAATGCAATAATCCAATCTCTACTTGTGGATACCGAGCGTACATTAACATCATTATTAGTAGAACCTTGATTAGAAGCAATATTGGTTGAATCACTATTGAATAAGATACAATATGTATTTGCAAAACAATCTTGAAGGCTGTCAGCTTTATCAAAATCATGCAAGATTGCATAAGCATGGGCGAGATTCCGGTAGTTGTCGAGTTGCTCATAAGGAGAATTAAGATCAATCGTGATTTCCAAACTTTTGGTTAAATACCCTAAAGCTTTATCGATTTCATTGAGTTCTATTAGATTACGGCCTAGCGATGTTAACGCCTTAGCTTCCTGTCTACTATCGTCTTTATCTTCATTATTTTTTAGTACTTTTAGAAGAATCTCGTTAGATAATGCATACTCTTTCTTAGCAGAGTATATGTCAGCAATAATCCAAAGTGTGTTCAATATATCATAGCCATAGTCCTCCCCTTCTGCCATTTCAAGAACCTGATTTAGGATTTTCAAAGCTTGATCAGGGTAACCTTTGTGCCATAAGACTAATCCAAAATTACTTAGGGCGGTAGCTTCCATAAATTTGTCATTAATTTCTCTCGCAATTCTAATTGCCTCTTTTTGATCTAACATGGCCTCATCAAACCGTTTCATATTATCAAAATTAGCGGCTCGATTTATTAAAGTCTTCATTATTCCTTCATTATTTGAATGTTTTTTATAAATTAACAATATTTCGTTTGATAGTTTAAGCGCTTTATAAGGATGGCCTAGATAAATAAAAATATCGACCAAATTCCCTTTCGTTTCTGCCACCCCAATCTCATCCCCCAACTTGCGATCGATGTCAATTGAACTTTGATAATAGGTTAAAGCCTCATCATACTTCCCGGTTTCCTGAGCTATAAGCCCCAGGTTATTATAACAGGCGGATTTTCCCTTTTCGTCGCCAATTGATGTAAATATGCCAAGTGCCTGCTTATAGCAAAGGGTAGCTGAATCGTTTTTCCCAATGAAAAACCAGATAACGCCTTCGTTTTTTTTAGCCAAAGCCTTACCAGGCAGATACTTAGATTCAATGGATAGTTTATATGCCTGCCTGGCATAATCCAATGATTTCATGCGATCCGTTTTCCGGTAAACGGCCGATATCTCATTTAACAAATCTGCTTTATCCTTACCGCTGGCATTCTCCACTTTCTTAAGTAAGGGTGCAATTTCATCCTGTCCTTTAACTTCAATGAAGCTAATCAGCAGTATGAAAGCACATAAAATCTGCAAATAATTCATCTGATTAAATCCTGTTTTTTAATTTATTAGAACTATTCGAGAATAAGGTAATTCTTTATTTTATTGAACAAATCCTCATGTATCAATGGCAATTCTTTGATTTGTTGCAGGGAGGTATATTTACGCAGTATAATCCTCTGATCTACAATGGCTTTGGCTGTGTAATAATCTAGATAAGGATGCTTTTTCAATTCGTCGGTCTTAATTGTATTGATATTTAACTTTTTTATTCCAACTGGATCAACGTCACAATACGCGTAAATTTTATCCAACCGCTCCTGATCAAAACCGTAAATTTCCAATAGCTGATCCTTGCTGTAAAAACCGCCTAACAAATTCCGGTATTTTATGATCCTCCTTGCAAAGGAAGGGCCAATCCCGTATAATGTCAGTAGCGTAAGCGAATCGGCGGTATTGAGTTCAACCATGATACGGGGTTTGGCAACCTTTACTTCGGTATTACGCTCAGCGTATTCATTTTTTTGTTCAGGGATCGAAATATACGGCTCCAGAATTTCATACTCCGAAGGCGAAATACAAAACATC
>CAIXAQ010000802.1 GCA_903917425.1 uncultured Bacteroidales bacterium | reverse complement strand
GGAACTCTGAATTATATCCAGAAAACAAAGTAGTTTTTCTGAAATGCAATTTCATTTTGATGCCAATTAAAAAGAAAAAAGTGGATATTTAGCCGTTTTACGGTAAAAAAATCATTTTTTTCTGTCTATTTCATTTTATCTATTGTACTATATGGAAACTTGCATATATTTGATGCAACTCAATTGAAACTTTAAACCAAATTATTTTAAATGTTTATGAAGAGACTTATCTCACTGATTGCCTTGATGTTGGCAGCCTTTCCTTTGTTTGCCAGCGAGGCCGACCTTAAAATTCCCGAACTCAGTTCTGCACAAAACAACCTGCTTTTGTTAGGTTTTCTGGTTTGCTTCGCCGGATTAGGTTTCGGAATGTACCAGTTTTTCAAAGTGAAGAATTTACGCGCTCATAAGAGTATGCTGGATGTTTCGGCAGTCATCTTCGAAACATGTAAAACATACCTTATTCAACAGGGAAAATTTCTGATGATACTTTTTGCGTTTATTGCCGCTTGTGTTGCTTTTTACTATGGCGTATTACAGGATGCAGGAGTCGGTGGTGTTGCACTTATTCTTCTGTGGGCAGTTATCGGTATTCTTGGTTCTTATGGAGTTGCCTGGTTTGGCATTCGAATGAACACATTTGCAAACAGTCGTATGGCTTTTGCATCCCTCGAACGCAAACCACTTAAACTGCTCAAAATACCACTCGATTCTGGTATGAGCATCGGTGTGGTTCTTGTTTGTGTTGAGCTGATTATGATGTTGATTATTTTACTTTATATACCACGTCATTTAGCCGGTGCATGTTTCATTGGATTCGCGATTGGCGAATCACTTGGTGCTTCTGCTTTGCGTATTGCAGGTGGTATTTTTACAAAAATTGCTGATATCGGTTCTGACCTGATGAAAGTAGTTTTCAAAATTGGCGAGGATGATCCACGTAACCCTGGCGTTATTGCCGACTGTACCGGTGACAATGCAGGTGACAGTGTTGGTCCAACTGCCGATGGTTTTGAAACTTATGGCGTAACGGGTGTTGCTCTTATCTCCTTTATTGTTTTAGCAGTAGGTACTGTTGCTGATGGTACTTTTATAGCAAATCCCGAATGGCAGGCAGCCTTCCTTACCTGGATTTTTGCGATGCGTATTTTGATGATCATTACTTCAATCGGTTCATTCTATGTTAACGATCTCATCAGTAAGTCTTTGTATAGCAAAACCGATGATCTTGATTTTGAAAAACCACTTACTAATCTTGTATGGATTACTTCGATCATGTCGATCCTCGTAACTTTTGTAGCAAGTTATTTCATGGTTGGACCCTCTACCATGATAGGCGATTTGGATCCAAACATTTGGATTGTATTATCAGTTATCATCAGTTGTGGAACTATTGGCGGGGCTGTTATTCCTGAATTTACTAAAATTTTTACTTCACCAAAATCGGCCCATGTTCAGGAAATTGTTAACTCAGGGAAAGAGGGTGGAGCTTCACTTACTATACTTTCAGGTTTTGTGGGTGGTAACTTCAGCGCATTCTGGATGGGAATGGTATTCGTGGTTCTCATGTTTATTGCTTATATCGCAAGTACATTTGGTCTCGAACATTTTATGATCTACTCTTCGATCTTTGCCTTTGGTTTGGTTGCTTTCGGATTATTGGGAATGGGACCTGTTACCATTGCTGTTGACAGTTATGGACCTGTAACCGATAATGCACAATCAGTTTACGAACTTTCACTGATCGAAGATGAACCAAATATTGCTGC